>JAFGSG010000130.1 GCA_016934735.1 Spirochaetota bacterium
AAAAGCGGGCGATTAGCTCAGCTGGCTAGAGCGTCTGCTCGACACGCAGAAGGTCGTTGGTTCAAGTCCAATATCGCCCATATTTTTTCTAAAAAACACAATGGATATAATACATGTTAACATCAGGTGGCTTTTTTGAACGAAGATATTAAGATCACCCTGCCCGATTCCTCCATACTATCTGCCCAAAAAGGAAACTCAGTTTACCAAATAATCGGCAACATAGGAAAAGGACTGCAGAAAGCGGCAGTATGCGCAAAAGTCAATGCCGGGCTCGTTGACCTGTCTTACAAGGTCAATACGGATATCAATCTGAGCGTGTTTACCTTTGATTCTCCGGAAGGGAAAAACGCATTCTGGCATTCCGCCTCGCATCTTATGGCACAGGCAGTGAAACGCCTGTTCCCTCAGGCAAAGCCTGCAATCGGCCCTGCTACGGATGAAGGTTTTTACTACGATTTCGACCTGGATAAACCGTTCACTCCCGAAGATCTTTTAAAGATCGAAGCTGAGATACAGAAAATTGAAAAGGAAGATCTCGAAATAATACGCGAAGAAATGAGCAGGGACGAAGCAATCAAATTCTTTGAATCGAAAAATGAAACTTACAAAGTAGAAATATTAAAGGAACTGAGCAATGGGCCTGTAACATTATACAAGCAGGGTGAATTTGTGGATCTTTGCAGAGGGCCCCATGTCCCGGGAACATCATATCTGAAAGCAGTTAAACTATTGTCGATTGCAGGAGCTTACTGGCGCGGCGACGAAAAAAATAAAATGCTTCAGCGTATTTACGGGATCGCGTTTCCGGACGCCAGGTCCCTAAAAGCTCATCTTGCAATGCTTGAAGAAGCCAAAAAACGCGACCACAGAAAACTGGGAAAAGAGCTTGATCTTTTCTCAATACATGAAGAAACAGGCGCAGGGCTTGTCCTATGGCATCCGAAGGGAACGCGTCTTAAAAATATAATTGAAACCTTCTGGAGAGAGGAACATTATAAGAACGGCTATGAAATGATATCCACTCCTCATATAGGAAAGGCGCAGTTGTGGCAGACAAGCGGCCATCTCGATTTCTACAATGAAAATATGTATTCGCCAATGGACATCGAAGGCCAGGATTATTATATAAAACCCATGAACTGCCCTTTCCATTTAATGATTTTTAAAAGCAAGGGGTATTCTTACAGGGAACTTCCTTTGCGGTGGGCAGAACTCGGCACTGTGTACAGATACGAACGCAGTGGCGTGCTGCACGGCCTGCTCCGCGTGCGCGGTTTCACGCAGGATGATGCGCATCTCATATGCAGGCCCGATCAGATGCCAGAAGAGATAGACAGGGTGCTCGCATTCTGCCTGTACATGCTGCGCTCATTCGGATTTGAAAATTTTAAAGTGTATCTTGCAACCAGGCCTGAGGAGAAATCAGTAGGAGAAGAGTCGGCATGGAAGAACGCCACACGCGCTCTGGAGGAATCAGTAAAGCGTGCCGGCATCAAATACGAGATCGATGAAGGCGGCGGCGCGTTTTACGGCCCCAAGATTGACATTAAAATTATGGACGCGCTCGGACGGGAATGGCAGTGCTCTACCATACAGTTCGATTTCAATCTGTCTGAACGTTTTGAATTATCATATATAGACAAAGACGGCAAAAAACATCAGCCATACATGATCCACAGGGCGCTTCTCGGTTCAATGGAAAGATTCATAGGAGTGCTCATTGAACATTATGCCGGGAAATTCCCCGTATGGCTTGCTCCGGTACAGATAATACTTATAAACGTCGGGGAAGACGTAAGAGATTATACTGAGAAACTCGCGGAAAAACTATTACTTGAAGATATTCGTGTAGAATCAGATTTAAGAGAAGAAACCATCGGATATAAAATCCGGGATGCTATAAGCAAAAAAGTGCCTTATATCGGTGTGATCGGGAAAAAAGAATCAGAATTAAGCACAATTTCCATAAGGAAAAGAGGAGAAAAGGATTCAACTGCCGTAAAAACAGATGAATTTCTTCATATGATACATAATGAAATTAAAGATAGAAAATAATTAAAAAATTCTTTCTTTTTTCTTAAAAAAGTTATAAAATTCATTGAAATTTAGTTGATTTTATATAATGCTGATTTTCAGATAACATTATTTATTAAACAGGAGGGCCGTTATAAACAAATTTGACTCAAAAACCAGTAAAAGCAAAGGATTAAGGATCAACGAGGAGATAAGGGCAGATCAGGTCAGGCTTGTCGGTGAAGGAAACGAGGCAGCCATAATATCACTGGACGAAGCAATTAAAATAGCACGGGCAAAGTCGCTGGATTTAGTGGAAATATCTCCAAATCAGGACCCGCCTGTTGTTAAAATTATTGACTACAGCAGGTTTGTTTTCGACCAGAGAAAAAAGACCAAAGAAAACAGAAAAAAACAGAAAGTAATTCATTTAAAAGAAATCAAATTAAGGCCGGTAATTGCAAGCCACGATTATGCAACCAAGATCAACCAGGCAAAATCCTTCCTGGAAAAAGGCGATAAAGTCAAATTTTTAATAAGGTTCAAAGGACGTGAAATAGTACATAACGAACTCGGATTTAATCTCCTGGAAAGAGTTCTTGCCGATCTGGAGGATTTAATCCAGGTTGAACAGCAGGCAACTCCGGAAGGACGCGCTATTGCGATGGTGGTAGCCCCGGGCGGACACAAAAAAAAGAAACCTTCGGCAGAACAGCAAAAAGAAGAGTAAAATGAGGAAAAAATGAATAAGTTAAAGACAAATAGCGGAGCAAAGAAAAGATTTAAATTAACAAAAAGCGGCAAAGTTAAAAGGCCTAATGCATGCAAACGCCATTTACTTTCGGGCAAGACCACTAAAAGAAAACGTCAGCTGAGAAAGGCCACTATTGAGCCGACGCCTGTATCAAAAAGATTAAAAAAAATGATGCCGTATGCGAGTTAATATATCTACAGAAAAGTTGTCATTTCGGGAACCATGACAACGGGAAATCTCCTGATTATTAATGAAATTTCCCCTTCGGCCAAAACAACAAACAGGATTGATACAACACTAATATTTTTTAAGTAATTTAACGAGGAACATTATGCCAAGAGCAATCAGCGGAAAAACACATAATCAAAAAAGGAAAAAAATTCTAAAAGATACAAAAGGCTTTTACGGAGCCAGAAGCATACTTTACAGAACAGCAAAAGATGCGAGAAGAAGAGCCCTTACTCATTCTTATAATCACAGACGCGCGAAGAAAGGCGATTTTCGCGCTTTATGGATACTCAGGATAAACGCAGGAGCAAGAATCTGCGGAATATCCTACAGCAAACTGATCAACGGCCTGCAGAAATGCGAAATAACAATAAACAGAAAAATGCTGGCTGATATTGCAGTTAAAGACTTCAATGCTTTTCAAAAGATCGTCGACACAGTAAAAGAGAAAACAGCATAAAAATCCCTTATAAGGTTAATGCATATCTATAAAATAAATAAGATAAGCGCTCTTGCAGCGCTTATCTTATTTATTTTCTGCCATGAAATCAGGGCAGGCCTGCCTCTTACAGAAACAATATATACAATCCCGGAAAGCGGAATGGAAATATCCGCCCGCGAAGAAATACTCAAACTCGATAACAATTTCCGCAGGGAGACATATTCCGTTGGCCTCGGTGTGATGCCGAATTTATCAGTCTGGTATTCAATGCAATATTTGCACGATAAAACCATCAACGCATCGTCAAACAAATCAGGTGATTCATTTTTAAAAGTCTGGCTGTATCTTGGAGATTATTTTAACAGTATTCATACTGGATTACTCTTCTCTTTTAGAATCCCGACCGGTCCAAACGCATATTCAGAGGAGAAGTGGAGAAATGCCTCTTTTGGAAGAAATGAATTAAAGATCGGGCCCGTATTTAAGGCTGATATAAATAAATCACTTTTCCTTCATTTAAATATTTTCTATGTGTTCAGGCAGGGGGAAGATGAGGGTTTTTACAACGGTTTTTATTATAATCTCAGAAAGAAAGAAACGTATTCAAAATTATTCGGCCTTAATTTTAAATCAGAAAATACATTTTTATCAGGCAAAAGACTAAAAAACGACTATGCCGTTTTCTCAATGGCACTTAATACTGATGTCCTTTTTCCAAAAATATCATTTATTCCATTTATTGAATTTTACACTTCACATAGAGTATATAAAAAACAAAACGGAGAATATAAAAATATCCCGATTGAAGGTTCAGGAATAAATCCTGTTTTTTTGTCATTCGGGGGAAGATATTTTTTTTCCGAGTCCATATTTCTTGGCGCTTATTATATTTTTAACCCTAAAAAAGAAAAAAAATTTATTAAAGATATATTTGGATTCGATTTTAGCTTGCAATTTTAATGAAAAGATGCCTATAATTTATTATTAAAAGAGCATAAAGTTTAGCCGAAAATAATAATATTAAAAGATTCGCAGTTCATCTTTCGATAATTATTGAAAATGAGACTAAAATTAATAAATGCTCTATGGAGGTAGCAGGATGATATCAATGCAGCAATTGGAAGAACTTGAAAGCAGGATCGTAAAGGCATTACAATTAATAGGGGATTTAAGAACAGAGAATTCCAGGCTCGAGACAGACAATGAATCTCTTCAGGCGCAGGCGGAGGATGCAAAACTGAGCCTTGAAGAAAAAGAGCAGGAACTTGAGAGGATAAGGAAGGAACTCGATGAAAAGATTAAAGAGCTGGAAAGCATCAGAGAAAAAGAGGAAATCCTTGAAAAGAAAATCATTGAACTCCTGACAAAGCTGGAGTCTGTAAAGGAGGGTGATATCCCTCCGGGCGATACTATCAGCACGGCCGGTATTAAACCAAAAGCAAAAAAAGCTGAACCATCTTCAATCGGCACTCCCATGGAGGAGGACATATCCGATGAAGACTTCATGGAAGACTTTGAGGAAGACGCAGCAGTTGATACAATAGAACGGGAAAAGCCCGATACTTCCGATGAAGACGACGATATCATTATAATCGATGATGAATCGCACAAAGACGATGATATTGTTGTAAAATCCGGCGCTTCAGATGAAGACGAGGATGAGATTGTACTGCTTGATGACGATGAAGACGAAATAGTAATTGATGACGTTGATGATGAGCTTGTAATCATTGATGATTCCGAAACAGAATCGCCGGATGATGATTTCATGGTAATTGAAGAAGACGACAAACCCGATAAAAAGAAAAAATAAATACGCGCAGGATCCGCAAGAGGTAACATTATGGAAGCAAGGGTAAAAGTTAATATTTACGGAAACGAGTACAGCATTATGGGTGAAGCTGAACCAGAGTATATATTAAAATTGTCCGAATATATTAATAATAAGATGAAGGAGATCGGGAAAACTGTTGCGAGCGGTAATACCGCCCAGATAGCAATTCTGACAGCATTGAACATCGCGGACGAATACTTCCAGATGCAGGAGCTCAAGGGAGAAGGAGATGCTACAGGAGAAATGGAGCAAAAGACAAAGGCCCTGATTTCAATGCTTGATGAAGGGCTCATAGGAGACATTTTCGCCGGGACAGAAGCTTTGCATACAGCTGATTTAAATATCCGATGACTTTAAAAAAATTATTTATTATTGCTTTTTTCCCTCTTTTATCGCAATGTACCTCATTAAATAATAATCAGGAAATAATCAGCAAAGATATTCCGCAGGAAGCCCGTATACTATTTGGCGGCGATCTGATGCTGGATTGGGGTATTCAGGAAGTAATTACTGAACACGGACCGGACTATCCGGTTAAAAACATAAAGGATTTTCTCCATTCTTTCGATTACCGTTTCTGCAATCTGGAATGCCCGATTTCAGATAAAGAGGATCCCCGACCTGAAAAGAAATTTGTTTTCCGCGGGCGTCCGGAACATATTGCGCTTCTTAAATCCGCAGGCATTAACGGAGTCAGTCTTGCAAATAATCATGCCTGTGATTACGGCAAAGACGGGCTTTTAGATACAATCGATAACCTGTCAAAAAACGGCATCGGCAGTGCCGGCGCCGGACGGGACATGGGGGCAGCCCATCTTCCTTTAACAATTACAATAAACGGAATAAACCTGGCAGTATTGGCATACTCAAGCATAGCATACAGCGATTCATTCGCAGATAAAGACAATCCGGGCGTTGCACGGGCAAAAATAGAATTGATTACAGATGATATTAAGCAATATAAAGCATTTAATGATTTTATAATTGTCTCTATACATTGGGGGTTTGAATATTCCGAATATCCTGAACCAAAAGATATCAAACTCGCCCATGCTATAATTAAAAGCGGCGCGGACGCCATAATCGGGCATCATCCGCACATATTTCAGGGAATAGAAATCTATGAAGGCAAGCCGATATTCTATTCATTAGGCAATTTCGTTTTCGGTTCAATCAATGAAAACGCTATGGAAAATATACTTGTGGAAATATATTTATTAAAAGATAAAATCAAGTCATTACGCATTTTCCCTATAAACGGCAACGGTAATACTGACACGCCATTCCAATACACACTGCTCAAAGGAATTCATGCTGTCGAAACTCTGAAAAAACTTGTCAGTATTTCGAAGTTAACCGGTTCCGGAGAAACCAGCTTTACAAAAAATGCGGAAATCAAAGGGGATTGCCTGGAATATAACTTTGAATAATTAGCCGGAAAACTGCCTAAATCAGTTTAGATCAGCAAAGGCCTTCATTACTTCACCAACGCCTTCGGCAAGGGCTTTTAAATCGTAACCGCCTTCAAGAACCGCTATTATTCTTTTATCCGAATACTTGTCCGCAACACCCATCAGCAATTTAGTAAATTTATAATAAGACTCTGTCGAAAGCTGTATAGATGACAAAGGATCCAAACTATGGGCATCAAATCCAGCAGATATTAAGATAAACTCGGGCTTAAATCTTTCAAGCTCCGGAATAATGCCATTCTCAAAGGCCAGCATGTATTCTTTATCTCCGCTTCCCGCATCCATCGGAAAATTCATTGTATACCCTTCGCCTCTTCCAATGCCTCTTTCAGTGGAAGCGCCGGTCCCGGGGTAATGGGGGTACTGATGAAGGCTTACATAGAGTATAGCCGGATCAGATTCGAAGGAATGCTGTGTGCCGTTACCGTGATGCACATCCCAATCGACAATCGCGATTCTCTCTAACTTATATTCAGTCTCGAGATATTTAGCGCTTATCGCAATATTATTAAAGATGCAGAACCCTGCCGCATAATTCCTCTCGGCATGATGCCCCGGAGGCCTTACAGCACAAAATCCGCAATTTGCTTTTTTACTCATAATAACATCGCACATATTGAGACATCCGCCTGCTGCGAATAAAGCCGCCTCAAACGACATGTTGCTTATAACCGTATCCATTGAATCAAGAAAACGGTTACCGGACTCTATCTCTGATTTTACCCTTTCAATATACTGCCTGTCATGAATCATCTCGATATATTTATAGTCCGCCTTTTTCTTCTCAACTTTTAATATATCTTCATAAAAAGAAAGGGATTTGATTTTTGTGTTTATAGCTTCTAATCTCTCGGGGCTTTCCGGATGGGCATAACCGGTGTCATGCTGTAAATATATATCATCATAAAGATAAGCGACTTTAGCCATTTAAAAACTCCTGTAATTTTTAAATACCTATTATGTTACAAGATTGCCGCGTATTGTATTTTTCCGCAAGTTAAAAAATGATTTTTTTATACTTGTAAAGAATCCTAATCCATTATAGATAACAGACTTATTTAAATAGTTAAATAAATGCAATACAAGTCATCTTAAAATCAAGTCGTACATACGTAAAATTATCCTTTATTATATGAATAAAATCAACAATTCTTTACAGCAGGAGGAGCTAAAAGCTTTACTAAAAGAAATAAAATATTTTCATCTGCAGGATATTGACTATAAAGACATTATCCGGCAATCAGAAGAATTATCTCAGCCTGAATTTTTAACAATTTTAAAAGACATACAAAAAGGCAGGAACAATTATATTATAGTAGATGTACGCTCAGAAAAAGAATATGCAGCAAACTCCATTCCATTCTCCATAAACCTGCCTATTTTGAATAACGAAGAACGCCACAAGGTAGGCCTAATGTTCAGCAGGCATTCCAAAGAAAAAGCGTTATCGCTGGCATATCATTATGCAAAAGCAAAAGAAGAAAAATATATTACAGAGATCCTGAGTAATTCAAATGGGAAAACAGTTATACTCTATTGCTGGAGAGGAGGTATCAGGAGCAAATACACTGCCAGTCTTCTGCAGAAAAATGACATAAAGGCAGTACGTCTGCAAAGCGGACAAAAGGGATTCAGAAAAGTAGTCCAAAATTATCTCTATAACAAAACAGTTCAAGTAATAAGCCTTTCGGGAATAACCGGCTGCGGCAAATCGGAGATCCTTGAGTATATAAAAAAATATTATCCGGATTTTCCGGTAATACATCTGGAAGAGTGCGCAGGCCATGCTTCCTCAGTTTTCGGGGAAATACGATTTATTCTGAAAAACAGGGGAAAAAATAATCAACAGCAGTTTGAAACGAATATTTTCATGGAAATCCTTCCACATATTAAGAATAATGATAATACATTACCGGTATTTTTATCTGAAAGTGAAAGTATAAAAATTGGCGGGCTGATTATTCCGCCGGCAATCTGGAACAATCTGCGTAAAGAAGAACATATTTGCCTGACCTGTTCCATGGAAAAAAGAATTGAACGACTGGCAAAAGATTATTTTGCTTCCGGTATTTCAACCGATCATAATAAAAAAATAATAAAAGAAAAAATAAAAGAGCAATTGCAATTTCTTAAAAATAAACTCAGCAAAGAAAAAATCAATCAATATAACAGATGGATTGATAGTGAAAATTATTATGATTTTTTAAAAGATATTATGGAAAATTATTATGATAAGATTTACAAAACTTATGAAAAGAAGCCGCTTCTTGTTATAAACAACGAAGACATTGATTTAAGTGTAAAGACAATATTTGATTTCTGGCGGATGCGATAGAAATATTGCATACAAAATCCCAGCATGGCAACCATGCTTCTACTTATTTAAAATATATTTAAGCATATCTTTTCTGCTAATAATTCCGACCAGTTTTTTTGAAGATGTAATGGGAAGTCTCTTGTAATTATTATTCAAAAAAAATTCACTGATTTCCAGAAGATCTGTCTTCTCATCCATTGAAACAACATCACGGGTCATAATATCACCCACAGTTACTTCGTCGGCACTATCATAAAAACTCAGCTGCAAAAGATCTTTCTCCGTAACAATTCCCAGCAATGTCATATCATCTGATACAATCGGAATTCCGCTTATCCTTTTGTCCAATATTAATTTAATTGCATCCTTTGCGGAACAATTATCTTTTAAAGTCAGAAGATTTTTTACCATTATATCTTGTGCAGTAGCCAATGTCCTAACCTCGTATATTTTATTCCCTTAATATTATTCTTCTTTTTATGTTATCGTCCGCAATACTCCGGGATAATAATTATTTTTTCAAAAATTATCCCGTTTCCATATTCATATTTTGTTTATTTCGAAGGTTTACAGTCATCTCTCCGGCAGCGACTATACGGGTAGCAGGATACATGTCTTGCTTTATAGCATGATTCGTCCCCTTCTCTTGCCTGAATACTGCGGATTACATCATCTTTCTTTAATTTACCGAAATCCATTTCCAGACTCTCTTCCTTTTTTTGAATTTCCGCAAGCTTTATATAGTGCCTCCATATTTTTTAAAAATTCATAAAGAAACCTTATATGGAATTTATTTTTTTATTTATTAAAAGGTTAAAGATTAATACCATAAATATTACAAAAAGTCAACAAAAAAGCCAACCTGAGGCAGGTTGGCTTAAAGAAAATAAAGTATGTTCATAATTAAGGGAGGTATAAACACACCTAATGAATATACAAAATACAAATTAAATCGTCAACATATGGAATAAATTTTTTTATAATTATGCGGATTCTTTTGCTTTTTCTCTCTTCTCAAAAAATGAAAGAGCAACCGAAGGAAATAAATCAAGCAGCATTTGATCCTTTTTATTCTTTACTAATCCGTCAGGAGCTTCCGCATGCTTCCATTTGGATGTATCAAAACGCTTCTCTTCTTTTGATTTTGTGATCTTTAGCCGGAATTCCGATGAAATCGGCACAGGTGTCTGGCCATACTCGCCCCTTACAAGATTAATGTACTGAGTGCTGCAGCTGGAATATGCTTCCTTGCCTCTGTTCTTCAGCATTACGTTTTGAACAGCCTGGGTTCCGACAATCTGACTGGTTGGGGTGACAAGCGGTACTAATCCGGCATCAAGTCTTACTCTGGGTACTTCCTTTAATACTTCCTGCAATAAATGCGAAATCTTCATTTGTTTAAGCTGGCTTAACATGTTTGAATACATTCCGCCCGGAATCTGAGCCAACCGTACAGGCTCGTCAGGAGCCGGCAGCCCAAGGCTTGCCTCAAATTTATGAACACAATTTAAAGCCGGCTGAAATTTTTTCTTTTTTATATATTTTATTGATTCATTCATTAAAGAATGCTGTTCATCTGTAAATGTTCCGGAGAAATCGACAATATTATTTTTATACTCGTCAAATTGTGAAAGCTCAGTTCTTATTTCTGATAAAACTTTACGTATTTCCGGCAATTTAGCCTCGTTCAATCCTGTATCGATATTAAATTTTTTTGCATATTCGATAATAATTTCAACCGCAGGATGAGAAGGCCCGCCTGAAAAAGGAAAAGAAACAACATCTAAAATATCCACGCCTGCTATCATTGCAGCAGCATGACTGGTAACAGCATAGCCGGGAGTACAGTGAGAATGTAAATTGACAGGCAGTTTAATTTTTTTCTTAAGAGCGCTTATCAAATTAAAAGACATTTCAGGATTGATAAGACCTGCCATATCTTTTATTGTTATTATATCAGCTCCCATCTTCTCCAACTCGACCGCTTTTTGCACAAAATAATCAACATCGAAAACAGATTTCGGGAACTCCCTTTTTTTAATAAAATATTTCCACTTTTTAGCAAAAGTATATACAGGATTTGTTGTATAGCAAATTGCGCAGTCAGCTTTTCCGCCGGATTCCTTTATAGCTTTTATCGTCACTTTAAGATTATTCAGGTCGTTCAAAGCGTCAAAAACACGCATTATTGTAATGCCGGACTCAACCGCCAATTTGATAAAATCGTAAACAACATGATCAGGATAGGGATTATATCCAAAAAGATTTATACCTCTTGCGAGCGCAGTCAGATTTGTCTTGCTGTTTGTTATTTTCGCGATTTTCTCCAGTCTTTCCCATGGATCCTGATTCAGAAAACGCATACTTGAATCAAGGGTTGCACCGCCCCATACTTCCAGACCGTCATAGCCAGCATCCAGATACAAAGAAAGCACTCTTTCAATCTGCTCATCAGTCATTCGAGTGGCGAAATAAGATTGATGGCCGTCCCTTAAATCAAGATTTCTTATTTTGATACTTCCGTGATTCATATTTTCCCCACTTAAAGATCAATTCGTTTAATTAGCAACCCACCCTGCCCGCAGGTCAGGGATAATTTAAAAAAAAACAAAATAAGCAATAAAACCGGTTAATTTTAAATGTATTTCTCAGAAGATTAATTAGTATATAGTAATTTAATATTTTTTTATATTTTCATAAAAAAATAGCGCTGGAAGTTGACGATTTGGTAAATATTTTATATAGTAGTATGATATTTCCAACTCATTGGATAAAAATAACGGTCTTAAGCTGCAACTTAAGACCGTTCTACGGGGGTTATGCCCGATTTGACATACTGACATACTAAGTTGTATATTTTGTATAAAATTAATGTATTAATTTAATTCCTTTCTGTCAAGCTAAAACCCCCTAATTTTTTGGAAAAAAATTAAAAAAACATCATTTATTTATAAATATATAAACAATTTTTAAAAAATAAGGGGGGAAATATGAAAAATACGTATCGTTTCATTATTATTGTAACATTAGCCGGATTTTTAGCCGCAGGAATATATTGCAACATAAGTGATTTTAATAAAGGTTCACTTTCTCTTAATTTAAGCTACTCAACAAATAAACATAATGCGGGCATCGGAACAAGACTGCCGGAAGTCAATGATTTGATAGATTCTTATGAGATCTTTCTTAACGGTCCTTATGGTGAAAAAGCTTCTTTTAAAACCGACAACGAAGGTACTATATTTATTGATGACCTGCTTTCCGGCGAATGGTTATTGACAGCAACCGCAGTAAATGTTGACAAAATACCTGTAGGATCCAGCAACACGTCTGTAACAATTCTATCAAGAAAAAATCTTGATTATAAAATATTACTAACTCCTTATGATGAAATCGGAATCATAAGGTTCTCAATTACATGCGATCCTCTTCTGGCAAAAGATCCCCTTGAAATTGTCATTAAAGAAACTATTCCGTCAATCAATCAAGGCGGCAGCTTTAAAATCACTGCGATGCCTGTTGAAAATACGGATGTCATTTATTCATGGTTTATTGACGGAGTCTTAAAAGAATCAGGGATTAACAATAACTGCTTAACTGTTCCATGTGATCTCACAAAAGGAAATCATAGAGCCGATGTAGCGATTTTTACAATTGACGGTTTAATCGGCGGAAGTGCGGCCCATGTCTTCGAAGTTCTGTAAATTAAAATAAGCTTCATCCTATAATTAAAATTATTATAGACAATAAGTTCTGTTTATGTTATCCTTCCTTTTAATGAACTAAATTTGTTAATAACATCCTTTTAAATATCGTTCGTCTATTCAGGGTTTATTCCCGTCTGCATGCGGGATGGTTTGCTTTCTATCTGAGAACTGATCTTAAAGGCTTTTTTATATTAGAAATATCCAGTATATTAAAATAATTTATATATGGATACAGAAATAAAAACAATTCAATTCGTGCAGGGTTCCGCCATTCAGGTTGAAAATACACCCAATGAAGGTTATTTTTATATACTTAAAACCGGTACACTAAGCATCCAGTCCGATGTGATCTTCTACAGCAAGCATTTCAATAGATATCAGGCAGGAGATACCTTCGGGCTTGTTTCCGGATTAACGAGAAACCCATCAAGATATACTCTCATCGCAGATGAGGATTGTGAAATTATCCGCATTCCTATCAACTTACTCGGGAAATACCTCCGTGACAATAAGAACATCTGCCTTAAAATCATTTCATTGCACTCCAACCAGCTCAGAATGCTGAACAGCTATCTTGTAAAGAAATATACCGGCCAGCAGGATACAGATAATCCGCAAAAACTTTTTGAAGACGGAAAATATTACGCAGATTCCGGAAAGGCTGATGTTGCTGCTTATTGTTTCAGCAAATATATAAAGTGGGCGGAGCAAAGCCCTCATCTGAATCAAACAACCATTGAACAGGCAAAAAATTTTATCAAAAAAATCAACCCTGATTATAAAGAACGTGGACACGACTCAAATAATATGCATTTTAAAACCGGCGAAGTCGTTTTTATAGAAAACGAACCTGCTGATTATTTTTATGTAATTGAAAACGGCGCCGTGAAAATTTCCAAACTGGTCGGCAGCGAAGAATTTATTTTATGCATACTCCGCGAAGGAGAAATTTTCGGCGAAATGTCAATCTTAAACAACAAGGCCAGAAATGCTTCCGCGATTGTATTCCAGGACTCCGACATATTAAAACTGTCCGTTGATACGTTCATGGATTCTGTCGGAGATAAGTTATTATTAAAAATATTTGAAAGTATTTCAAGAAGGATATGGTATGCTCATCAGAGAATATCAATGCTGGGAATGGATGATCCTAACGGAATGCTCTATGCCTATTTACAGATTTTAATCTCGGATATTAATTCAAAAAATAAATCATGGGATTCCGACCAGAAGGAATACATCTTCGCATTCTCGCTTTATGACCTTAAAAAAATGGTTCAAACTGCGGATATAAGCGATGAATCCATACGTGATTTTTTATCCGATAAAAATATCGATATTTCTAATCATATAATCAGAGTTGTTGACCGGAAAAAAATCGACATAAAAGTAGCACATTACAAAAGCAGACACCGTAAAAAACACATCTTTGATATGCCGGCATAGTGTAGTGCCCTCACTCGGCAATCGCTATCGTATGAGGCCGCCCTTTGCGAATCCTCCCGCGGGACTCCCCGTCTTACAACGGTAAAATGCATTTTAATCCGCGGTACGTATTACAATACCCTTAACATGAATAATGTCAACTGTGCCGACTATCCAATACTGCCTTTCGTGCCAAACCTGCATTTCAATCAGATTGTCGCCGCCTTTATTGTTCACTGCCTCTTCTATAGTTTCATGGATCTTTAGATCAGGAGTGACGGGAAATATCCAGAATAATTTAAAACTGCTGACAGCAAATTCTGCCGGTTCAATTATTTCGTACTTGCCCGTGTTTAAGGGACGCGCACTCGGCTCTATCCCTTTAACATGCGTACGCATTCCAAGACAGGCTGAAAATAAAACGAGGGATAAAATAAGCATGATCCCGAAAATATGCTTAATATAATTTTTTGATAAATTTATTTTAGTATGGTTCGACATACTGCCCGCCCGGTTTCTGGAATGTTACTGCCTCACCTTCTACAATAACCGTAGTAATGCTGAAAAATAAAAAATAGGTCCATTTTTCATAACATTTAATATTTATTAAAGCATCAGCACCGTTCTCTGCAAGAGCACTATCAATAGCACTCTGAATATCCGGCCAGCCTAACATCCATATTCCAAATATTGAATAGCAGGGAAAGCTTACTCCTTCGACTTTACCCAGATTCTCAGCTATTCTTTTTTCGTTAAGAGGCGTATTGGAGGAAGTAACGCTTACTGGCGTTGTCGCGCATGACAGCATACAGCCAATAAAAAATATTATTATAATTGTTTTAATATGTTTGCTCATTTTTAACTCCTATAAATCATGGTTAAAATTTTACTTCCACTCCAAAATTCGGTAGAAAATTATATCCTTCCTGCTTTTTCATTACTGGATTGCTTCCGGGTGAGTATTCCCTGTCCCAGTACCATTTATACTCATACTCCTTATTCATAAATATATTAATTATTTCTACGTACCAGCTTATATATCCCCATGAATGCGGTATTCTTCGTGTATAGCGCATATCAAGCTGCCAATAAGGCGCGAAATTTTTCGAGTTTCTTTCCCCTGATATCGGAACATATCTTCCATTAACCGGGGACTCATTATCAACTATAGGCGTATATGGAAATCCTGAATAATACTGAAATTTCCCGCTTACTGTGTGATTCCCCTTCTTGTAGCCGCTGACAAACTTTAAGCTATGACGCTGTTCATAATCTGAGGTCACATATCTGTTTCCATACTTATCGCCAATATATGGTACACCATTATCATCTACTTGATAAACTTCCTTGTAATAAAACCCTGTGGGCAGTCCCGATTTATACTTTGATCGTGTATATGTATAACTCATCCATCCGTAAAGACCATCCTCATTGTCCCTTAAATCTTTTCTTATCATTATCTCAAAACCATACGTCTTTTGCTTGCCTGAACTTAATCCCGGAAGTTTCCTCCCGTCTGGTTCTGTATGGATATAACTTACTGGTTTATCATAAAAATAATTTTTAAAAAATTCCATTTTAAACGCCAGTAAATCAAATTCTTGCTCTGCTCCTAGCGCTAAGTGCCATGCTTTTTCAGGTTTCAATTCTTTACCATAGCCACATATATCTGTGTTTGTATTAAAAATAAAAGGATTTGTCTGGACATAATAGCTGTAATGACCGCCTGCTGCGGAAAGCGTTGTATCTGTCCTGAATTTATAGCTGGACATCAGACGCGGATCGAATGTAGCTGACTTAGCCCGGTTGAGATAATCGGAACGCACACCCGGAAGAACTGTTAACCCGGAATATGTAAATTTATTTTCCAGATAACCACCGATCTTATGATTTTTTATAGTATCGTCCATAGGATCTGCATCCAAATTTTCCATACCACCGGAGTCATCCATGCTCCTCTGGGATAGTGTTTTACCTTTAGCAGTAAAATAATAAAATGTATATTCTGCGGCGCCGCGGACTTCCGAATGCCTGTTCATCCATTTGTAATTAACCTTATCTCTTACACCGAATACCCATGGCCTTGCATGGTAATTAAAATCCTTTGCCCAGTCAGGTGCATTTTCAGCAGGCAGATCAAGATAATAATACGAGTCCGGAAGAGTGCTGAAGTATATTACTTTGTTGGAAAAATCTTTGGAAAATTTTGAACCCAAATATAAAGCCTGACTGTGCGATAGAATATTATATTTAAATTTTGCGTCAGCAAAATAAGGGTCGGCACCTTCTTCAAGCATGTCTTCTTTTATAAGCACTCGGATAAAATCCTTATGCCCGAAAAGAAGCATGGTCAATGAATGTACGCTGTTAACTATATATTTACTCTTTACCTGATAATCCCAATACTCGGGAGAGACAGGGATTTCTTCGCGGGTAATAAGCTCGGCTGCTTTGATACCGAGTGTAATGTATCCATATCTCCCTGAAGCAATAAAATATCCCCTGTTCTCTATGCCGTCTTCCTTTTCAGAATGAGAAGGCATATCGGCAATCAGCCTGCCGAATTTATCTGTCAGGATCGGTGTCCTGATAAGCGCCGACGCTGTCAAAAGGCTCAGGTCCGTATAGCCCCCGAATTCATTAACATCATCGATAGTTGTAATATTTATAATTGCAGCTGTTGAAGAACCGAATTCGGCTGGGAACGATGAAGAATATACATCAATGTCCTTTATAAGATTTGTATTGATGACGCAATGCAGTCCCCCGAAATGGAGCGGATTGTCAACGGGAATATCGTCAATAAAATAATTATTCGAGATCGGATCTGCTCCACGTATTACCAGAGGCCCGAAGAAGCCGCCGTACGCGCTGATTATTCCCGGAAGGCTCGTAAGCGCCCGTACCGAATCCCCGAATGATCCCGGCACTTCCTTGATTTCTTCCGCAGTCATAGTCTGCCTGGAGACGGTCTGAATCTCTTTCTTCTTTTTTACCCTTGTACCCTTGATTATGAGAGGCTTAAGCGTGCGTTTGCTGTCTTTAATATTCCCGGCATCCGTGTCCGCCGGATTATCCTTCACAGACGATTCTTTATCCCGCACCGGAGCCTGAGACAAAGAAATATCTTCAGTAATATTTTTAACGCTGCCCGCACCGGCAGTATCAGTTAAACCATTTTTATGAGTTGTTTGAGAATAAAGGTCAAAACTGCCGGGAATCAGAAAAACAACGGAGGCCAGGAATATATTACGAATTATTTTCACGCACGATTTCATACCTGATGTTTTTGCATCAGGTATGAAATCTGTAAATTGTTTTTTATATGTATAATCTTTTATTTATTATAAAAAGAATGCTGGAATAAAATTTTCTCTGTATCATCATCAGTGAGTTTCCATAATTCCTTCATCTTCTTATTCATTTCTTCCATGTATCCACGCGTTAAATAATAATGCGCCCTGTCAAAAAATAAAATCACTCTGTCATTCAGCTCCCTCATTTGATGAAGCTGAAAAGCTGAGTCGAATCCGCTTTCATTAACCACAAACAGCCATAAAATCCTGCGGAGCAGAACGGTTGTTCTGAAAACTTCGCATATCGGAACGCCTCTGTTAAAAAATTCTCTTCCTTCCTCCGCGTATTTCTCTCCTATTTCCTGTTTTGATGTATCGTAGCTGACCCATTGATTTAGATGTTTAAGGATGTATTCTGCTTTCTTTTTTACAAAATCAATGTTCTCTTTTGTAAATGTCGATACTTCATTATCCGAAACGCGGTTTAACCATTCTTTGATAATGACATCGCTATTCTTTTCGACAAACTCAACTAATTTGTTTGATATTAAATGCATCATGTTTGCCTCCCATGTTCTTCTTTGTTGATCCTTCTTGATTTCGCAGGCAGATAAATATCATTGTAAAATTTAGCGAGTTTATAAACCTCATCCTGATTAAACTCATCTCTGATTTTTACGTTCTTATTATGCTGTCTGCTTCTGAAACCTGCAACTATTGTGTTTATCACATCAGTTACAGTACTCGCAAAATGACGGCCATATAAAAATATTACAGAAAGAAAGATAAATACTATTATTAAAAAAAATATAATATTATTATAAGCCTCCTCTCTGTTTAAATCAACAAGAGAAAAATACAGAATAAATCCTCTGTTGTTTACTGAAGAGTAATCCTCCTTTGCGAAATATTTGTTTAACTTTTCTTCCGTTATTCTGGAAATAATTATCTCATTTTTATAAGTTAATTTCAATAAATTATTTTGTTCTCCGAACATTTTTTCTGCTACATCGTTATACGAAATCCCAGATTTGCTTTCCAGATATTTAACAGTACTTATCAGGTTATCGAAGAAGTGTGTCCGTTCCAGTTCCTTTTGATGCCTGGCAGAGCTTAACAATGAAAAGACAGCCAGCGTGAAAATTATAGTGCAGACAACTGTTGTGGAAACGACAGATATATGATGTTTTGCCATAGGAGAACCGGCCTTCGGCAGTTTCCCGAATATTTTTACTAATCGGACAAAACGCAATATTCTTGTAAACTTCATATCCTTAAAAATGATTGAAAAATTATACAGGGCAGATGCTGCAGCGCCTTCCTCCGGATTACCGGATAGTATCAGATAAACCGCCGGCAAATTCAGAAGCAGCAATGGAATGGAGCTTAAAAAGTCAATCCATCCGCGTTCGTACTTCCAATAGCGTGAAACTTTATTTCTTTTATAAGCAAGGGTGAACCTGGACGCGAATTCTATTGAAAATATTATGTCAAAAAGAATGCCGGCGATAATCAGGCTGTTCCGGGCAAGAGCGCTCCAGTGCTCATAGCGGCTCCATTCATCAAGAAAAACCTGAATTACTGCGAGAATAATAACTATTATAATTATTCTTTCAAAAAAATCTTTTTTCATTTAAAAACCCGGTTAAAGTAAAAGATCTTTCTTATGGAATAATTATCGGCGTAAAAATTTAATGAAAATATAAATTATATTTTCATTAAATTCAGGAGAAAACGTTTAACTTGAGTGATTTGTTAAAGATTATTGTTTCAACAAGATCGGTTCATAAATTTTTCGCGGGAAAAGCTTGTAAAAAGAAGAAGACATTACCTGTCTGCTTTTATGAAGCCTGTGTTCTATTTCACTGCCATAGCATTTGGACAGCAGATATGATTTTAGTTCCTGAATCTGAATCTCAAGATATATATCGAACGGCTTACTTTCATAAACATCTTTCAACTTGCGGAATTTTTTAACATCCTTTAATTTATCGGCAATATGATTATTGACTGCAGGAAGAAGATTATCCCGGCCAGTTGAATTTTCAAGTGATGTTAACATGCTTTCAAAAAAGGCAATATCTTTTTGCGCCTGCCGAATACCGTAATTTACAGCATCAAGCATCTCATTTGGGCTTGTGATATCATATATGGTCTTCCATATTCTAAAATTTTCTTTGCTATCATCAACAATCCCGGAATCCCCGGCTTTTTCAATAATCTTTTCATTTTTACGCGTATTTGTACCGCCGAGAAATTCTTCAAGTTCAGCTATGAGGCTGAACGTATCCTCTTCGGAATCCACAACAAAAGTAACGCCATGAATATCCGTTATTTCGGATGGAAAACGTATATTTTTTCTGATGATTTTCTCAATCACCGAAGTATAATCTTCCCTGTCCTCGTGTTTGTTCTTGAGCCTGCTTATGTATTTAAGCACATTATTTCCGGCTCTTGTCATCTGGGGAAACATTATTTCATATTGTAAATCGTGTAAGGTTTTACCCTTATATGACCGTTTCTCATTGTCTGCGTTGTAAAGCTTAACTGCTTCATGTTCATCATAAGAGTAGGCGAGAACATCAGTGTCATTCATCCAGAAAAATATTTTCAGATAATCTCCGCCGACATGCCTCTGCTGTCTCAGATTTAATTTTTCAAGAAAAAGCCTGTTGATGAAACTATTATATTTAAGCGATTTCTGAAACGACTGGGTATTTTTAACCCTGTTCAATAAAACCATAAGACCTATTTTTCTTAATATTTCATATTTTATCTTTACTGAATCGTTTCTATTGAAAACATTTATCATGTCTCTTATATCATTGGTCTCCGAAACTTCCTGCGTTTCCCTGAACAGGTTTTCTATTACTTCGGGAAAATATGCTCTTTTTAGAATATTTTTTAAAATTAAACTGGCTTCTGCGGCAAGCCTGGAGAATTTGGCGAGATTCTGTTCAAAGGTTTTGTAGCCTGAAACGGGATTAAATTTAACGTTCAGATACTGGTTGATCATTTCAAGGAAGCCGGCATCATCCGTATTTACTTCTGCCAGAAAAATAAATTGATAGCGGTATTTTCCGCCCCTTTCGAAAAGGGCATCGGGACAAAAATACGGATAATTCGTCCAAAATAATTCAAGATCGTCGGGCTCCGTATTATATATGCTTTGATAATTTATCATTCTTACTACCTGGGACGCAGGGGGTTTTACAGTAAGCTTTTGCTGTATAATATGCAAATGTATAATCAGATTTTCAATACTTATTTACCCAGTTTGCCGATTCTTGTAATTGGCAGTAAAAAAACTATGTGCCCTCTCTCAATTCCTTAAAAAAATTCTTTAAAATATCCGATGATTCTTCTCTCAGAATGCCGAATTCTATGACTGGCATATGGTTGAGCCGGCTGCTGCCGCATACGCTGAGAACAGTGCCGCAAGCGCCGTATTTTTCGTCTTCTGCGCCAATGAATACGCCCTTTATCCTTGCATGTACAATGGCGCCGGCGCACATTGCGCACGGCTCCTTGGTAACGTAGAGATCACAGCCGGAAAGGCGTTCGCTATTGAGGACGCGCGAAGCTTCTTCGATGCATATAATCTCCGCGTGCTTTACCGGATTGCAGAGCTCACGGTTGCTGTTGTGCGCCCGGGCGATTATCTCCATGTCCTTTACAAGGACAGCGCCCACAGGGATCTCCCCTTTCCCGTACGCGAGCCATGCTTCCTCGAGAGCAATACGCATAAAAGAGTTCTTTAGTTCAGTACTGTCTTTCATAAACATTAATAGCGATATACTATTACAAACACGATATAAAAAAGCCCTCTTAACTTTATCAAAGAGGGCATTCTTCGCGTCCAGCAGGAGTTGAACCTGCAACCAACGGATTCGTAGTCCGGTACTCTATCCAATTGAGCTATGGACGCATTATAATTTTTTATAAATCCTATTGCAACATAAACTTGTAATTAATAATATATCTACAAAATAATTAAATCAACAATCTTTTTCATGAAACCAATATTAAACGCTTTTCCTTTTAAGACCATACTTGCCGCAATAAAGCAAAAAATTAAATAAACAAAATAAAAAACATAAATGAAGATCACCAGCCCCAAACGAAATTCGCGCCATTCGCCAGGAGTGAATATATTAATTAAATTAAGCGCCATCGCAATAAAAATAAACATTGCGGAAAGAATGAAACCCTGTCTGGCATGAAGAGTGCAATAGGAATTATCCTTCCGCATTATAAGCGGGAAAATCCAGCCGAACAGCGGTATGTAAGAAAACGACGCGAATCGCAAATTACTTAATCCCTTAAAATCTTCTATTAGTTTTCTGATATATTCAAGATATTGATAATAATATTCGGAATATTTTATGGATTTAAGATATTCAACTATTCGTTTAATAGTGTCGGTAATTTTCCTGATATTGCGAGCGATGGCGTAGTTCACAGATAAATCCTATTCGGAGAAGGAGGGATTCGAACCCTCGGTACCATTACAGTACAACGGTTTAGCAAACCGTCCCCTTCGGCCTCTCGGGCACCTCTCCATGAGAATAAAAAATCCGGAGAGTGAGGGATTCGAACCCCCGGGGCTGTTAACCCAACGGTTTTCAAGACCGCCTCTATAGACCACTCAGACAACTCTCCGCTATTAAATTTATAAAAATAGCTTTATCTGTCAAACAAAAAATTTATACGATCCTTTAATATCCGCCCAAATTCAAGTTTAAAGTGCAACAGGAATAATAAGAAAATAATAGCCTCATAGGAATACATCCATAGGATTGAATCGACGAAGA
>JAFGSG010000131.1 GCA_016934735.1 Spirochaetota bacterium
GGTTTGGACACCTTTTTCATCGGTTGTTTTGCCTTTTTTTATTTGTCTTTTCCTTACCCTTATGTTAAAAAGTCAGTCAAGATGAGTAAAGTAATAAAACCATACATTTTGTTATTTATTGGTCCAATTAATGATTCTTCCGCCAATTTCAGATCCGCACCGCAGTAATACAGAAAGATGAGATGTATCATGTATTACTTTATAAGTTGACATTGGCTTTATTCCATTATTCAGTAATAGAAAAAATCGCTGTAATTTTTCAGGATCTAAAAGCTCATCATTTTCACCGATGAGTATTTGAACAGGTTTATTAATTTTACTAAGTTGTTCTTCCGGCTCTTCAGGTGTACATACGCGGGCCATATTTGTTGTATAGAAATTCAGTATCAGCTTATCATCAGCAAGAATTGCTTTGGGGTAGTTAAAGTAAACAGCTTTAGTATGATTGAATAATCTGCTTCCGGATATAGCGGATAATGCGAACACCCAGGTTCTGGGTTGTGCAAAAGGCTCTTTGATATTATCTCTTTTTATATTTGCTTTATAGCCAAATTCGGGAGAAACAAATATGAAGCCGGCAATATTATCAGTATTTAAATATGTTGTATAATTTAAAATGACTCCGCATCCGGATGAATGGCCCCCAAGGAATATGGGTTTATCCGATGTGGAATTTATAATTTTTGTCAGGTTTTGAAGATCTTTGTATACAAATTCTACTTCCTGTGCATCTCCGCGCCTGTCTCCGGATAATCCATGTCCTCTTAAATCCATCAAATAAGTCGAAATATTATATTGATCTTTTAACGCTTCGGCAATATATTGATAGCCTGCATTGGAATGAGCTCCCCCGCCATGAATAAAAATCAGGCTTGCTCTTTCGTCTTTTGAGATATGCGGGAAATAAGCAATGCGTACCTTCCCTTCGGATTCGAAATATTTTACTTTTATATCAGCAGATATATTTTTATCATTTATATTTGTTTTGGAGGCATCTTCTAATTCTTTTGTGGAAAATGATTCAGGTTTAAGGCCATGTGATAAATATTTATATGTGATTAAAATGATTATCACGAATGCCAGTAAATAAATAATTTTATTATTCATTGTGGTTACTCCTTTTTGATCTTGCAAGTTTATAAAAACTTATGTTTCTTACTTAACTTTTTTTATAATAGCTTCCAACTGCTTTAAATGCTCTGTAAAAGCTTTACGCCCGGTTTCTGTTAATTTGTACGTTGTTTTCGGCCGGCGGTTAACAAAGGCTTTTTTAAATTCAACAAAATTTTCTTTTTCCAGCACGTTCATGTGAGCGCCTAAATTCCCATCGCTTAGATCGAGCTGTTTTTTGAGAGAAGAAAAATCCGCTTCTTCGTTTATTGCAAGTATAGTCATTATGCCCAGACGCGCTTTTGGAGCAAAGATGTCGTTTATATTTTGAATGATCTTATTCGACACTTTGATTCTCCGCTTTCTTGACCTGGTATCTGAATAATATTCCGGTAAAAATTAGACCGCCGCCATATGTTATTGCAATGAATATGGTTTTAATATGTATTGGAATAGAATGGGAAAGTATTGCTGTTATAATTAACCATAAACCGATATATGTCAAATTGCGGCTCATATGAATGCTTGCGACAATATAGATTATACCGATTTGAAAACCCCAGTATGCAGTTAATAATTCATAAATCTTATAATGAATTAAAAAGCCAAAGAATAGGTAATCAACAATGAAGAGAATTAGACATTGCATTCCAATCCTTTTTATCAATGGCGAAAAGCTATGTTTCTTTTTTTGTTTAATAAGAACTACTACAGTTATAGTTACTCCGATAAACGAAATAATTGACCATAATAATTTCCAGAAATCCATTGGAAGCAAAAAGCTGCCAATATATCCAAGAGCACACAATATTCGCCAAACGATAAAGTATGGATAGCCATAGGCTGCATTTAAGGTTGTCTTTGCTGTTAATTTTTTAAGATATGCAATCTGTTCAAGCGCTTCTTCGGATTTCATTGTTAAGTTCTCCTTTGGAAAATATATTACTTATTATTACAGATAACTCTATATTACAGAGTATATAATAAAACGTCAATAAATTTATTAAAAAATGCAAATATTTTAAAAAACATAGGTCTAAGTAAATTTATAAGAATTAAGAATTCGCCACTAAATGGACTCTAATGGCAAATGAATAAAAAGTAGTGGACAATGAGGCAGATAAAAATTATTATTATACTATAATTATTTTTTGGAGGACAACAAGAAAATGCCGGATAAAATTAATAAAGATATGACTTTTGGCGAAGTAATGAGGAGTTTCCCGAAATCAGTGCCGATAATGGCCGGATACGGGCTTCACTGCATAGGCTGCCATATTTCTGTAAGTGAAACAATAGAAGAAGGAGCACAGGCTCATGGATTCGATAGCGACACTTTAAATAGATTGATTAAAGATTTGAATGAACAGGCTGAATAGAGATTCATTTCAAGAATAAATTGCTGGTTCGGACGGCTGAAAAATTGAGTTTAAACGTCAACACCGCCATATAGGCGGTGTTGTGATAGAAAGTATAGCTGTTTTTAACTTGGTGAGGGGAGGATTCGAACCTCCGAAGGCTTCGCCGACAGATTTACAGTCTGTTCCCTTTGGCCGCTCGGGAACCTCACCGTGAAATAGCTGGCGAGAGGAATTGAACCCCCAACAAGCTGATTACAAATCAGCTGCTCTACCGATTGAGCTACGCCAGCAATCTGTTTGAGGTATTTTTTGTCTGAAAGTTTGACTTTAATGTCAATAATTTTTTTCATTTACTGCGAAAAATGTTATTGTTTATAGTCCGGTTTAGTTTACCATAAATGCGTTTATTGCTAGTATTTTTATCAATTATTGTGTCGATAATAAAATTAAGTATTTTTTGTAGTAATTTTAAATTACCTGATGATCATTAATACATTAAAATTTTCCATGAAAATAAATTTATTTATCATATCAATTAGTTTACTATTTTTCTTTTCTAGTCCTCTTCATTCGGAATTAAGAAATATCTCTCTTGATGAATGTATAGGAGTGGCCATTCAGAATCATCCTGAAATCAAAGCTTCGGACGAGGATACAAACATAGCTCAGGCAAATTATGCTATGGCAAAATCCAGAAATTCTCCTAATATCAATTTAGAAATGAAAACAGTTGAAAGCCAGTTTGTCGATCAGGACGGACGGGTTGTAAAACCAAAAAACGGTGTTGTTAGTATTCCCGGACAGGATACGGCAATAGGTTTGTTTGTAGGTCCTACCTTAATATATAATTTAATAGATCCGCAAAGGTCAGAAGCTATTGATTCCGCCAGGTCGGCTATTGACCTTGCAAAGATGAAAGCTTTCAAAGTGAAAAGTGATATTGTGCTGAATGTGAAGAAGAATTATTATTATTATTTATTTGCCAGAGAAAACAGGGCAAAAAGAGAACAGCTTGTTGATAAATTCCAGTCAAAGCTTCAAAAGGCAAAACTGCTTGTTAAAAACGGCCAAAGGCCGGGCCTGGATGTTTCAAAGGCTGAAGTCGATTTAGCAGACGCACGATTGGAGTATGAAAAAGCAAAAAATTATGAGAGTGTTATTAAAAGTGAACTTCTTTCTTCAATGGGAATTATGGACGAAGACATAGAGTTTTCTCCTGTAATGGTGGATAAGCTTCCTGAACTTCGTTTTGATCTGAAAAAATTATATCAGCTCTCTGAGGGAAATAATCCGGATATTAAAATATCGCAAATGACAAAAGATATAAATCAGTTAAATGTATCAATGGCAAGATCGGCGCATTATCCTTCTGTGGATTTCCTGGGAGCCTTGGGGATGAAAAATACAAAATTGTTTAATGATTGGGAAAATCCGTATAAATACCCTGAAAGCTACCAGGAAAAACTTAAAGGAGAAAATTGGGAAAAAAGCATCAATTTAGGCATAAGCGCAAAACTTAATCTGTGGTCAGGTGGAGGCATCGATGCTAAAGTTGATTCAAAGATCGCTGAATTCAATAAATCGAAATATCTTGAACGTGAAATATTAATAAAAGTAAGAACATCAATTAAAAATTATTTTCAGACGATAAATGAATATAAGAAACAGATTGATCTTTCTCTGCTGGTTATGGATAATTCTCAGAAGCACTTAAGGCTTGCGCAAAAGAGTTATGAGAACGGAATCAGTACTCAGCTTGAGCTGCACGATGCGGAAATGACATTGCTGAAATCCGAACTTAATTATATCAAAGCAGGCTATGATTACCTTATAATACTTGCTAGGCTGTCAAATATTGTGGGATTAGGTGAAGAGTATATATGCAAAAAGTAAAAAAGAAAATAACAAATAAAAAAATATTTATAATTATAATTATTGTAATAGCGTGCTTAACTTATGTTCTATTGAGAAGCTGCAGTAAAGACGCGGGACTTGTCTATAGATATGAAAAAGCGAGTATAGGCGAAGTAAAAAAAACGATTTCCACTTCAGGGAGTTTGGAGATTCTGAATTCCCATTTAATACTAAGCAAGATCAGCGGTTTAGTGACCAATGTTTATGCTGATTACAATGATCCTGTAAAGAAAAATCAGCTTTTAGCAGCGCTTGATACTACAGAAATCGATCAGGAAATAATAAAGATAGATTCAAAAAGAGAATCAATTGCTTTCGAATTACTGGCAGCAAAAAGGGATGTAAATGCAAAAAAGGACATGCTTAAGGATAATCTGATCGCAAGCAAAAATCTTGAGCTGGCGCAGTTGCAGTTAAAACAAATTGAAACCCAAATGAAGCAGATACAGAACGAATATGAAATAGCGAAGCGGAATAAAAATTATACAAAGATACTCTCTCCGGCCGCTGGTGTAATCATTGCAAAGGATATTCAGCCGGGTGTTCCGATCACGCAGAATAAAGTGCTCTTTACAATTGCGGAAGATTTAAAAAAGATGCAGCTTATTATTCAAGTGGATGAATCGGATATCGGCTATATTAAAAATGATCAAAATGTAATGTTTACCGTGAGCGCTTTTCCGGAAAAAACATTTAAAGGAAGCATTGTTCAGGTCAGGTTAAATCCCATTAAGAAAGAACAGCTTGTTTCATATCAGGCTATTGTCGCATGTGACAACAAGGAACTTCTGCTTAAACCCGGGATGACCGCAACTGCTACTGTGGAAGTAGCTGTCAGGAAGAATGTTTTACGGGTTCCAAGCGAGGCATTCATTGTATCACCTGTGGAGGCTTCGCATAATGCGGGAAAAAAATGTTTATGGAAGAAGCATACCCTGGCAATGGATTCCCTTCCTTTGAAAAAAATAGAAGTAAAAATCGGATTGACCGGCGATTATTTTACAGAAATAATAACCAAAGATATTAAAGAAGGTGATGAGATTCTTGTAGGAGTTAATAAAGGCGGCAGTGAAATTAAATAATGTTTGAGATAATATTTGTTCGTTCTCATCGTTTCAACCGGTTTTAACAAAATATTTTTTAACTGTCATTCGGGGATTCTTGTGATGTGGAATCCCGCTAATACCCGCTTCGATCGAATGACAAATCAGATTTACATCAAGTTTAATATAAAGATCAATGGCACGCGATATTATTGAGATAAAGAATCTATTTAAAATTTACGGACAGGGAGAGGAAATCAGCGTAAAAGCTTTGGATGATGTGTCCATGGACGTTAAGAAAGGCGAATTTTTAGCTATTATGGGTGCATCCGGCTCAGGTAAGTCAACTTTAATGAATATTCTCGGTTTCCTTGATCTTCCGACTTCCGGAACGTATATTCTTGACGGCACTGAAGCAAAAACGATGAGCTTTGACGACATGGCTGAGATAAGGAACAATAAAATAGGTTTTGTTTTTCAGGGCTTTAATTTATTAGCAAGGACATCTGCTATTGAAAATGTTGAACTGCCTTTATTCTACCGCGGTCACATGCGTTCGCATGAAATGAAAAGAAAAGCAAGGGAACTTCTCGCGCTTGTCGGATTATCTGAAAGAGAACATCATCATCCGAATAAATTATCCGGCGGACAACAGCAGAGAGTCGCTATAGCGAGGTCTCTCATCAATGATCCTTCGATTATCCTTGCAGATGAACCTACGGGAAATCTTGATACAACCAATACAAAAGATGTAATGAAAATGTTTACCAGGCTTAACAGAGATATGGGAATTACAATAATTCTTGTTACTCATGAGCCTGAAGTTGCTGAATATACGGACAGAAAAGTTATATTCAGGGACGGTAAAATTATTCAGGATACTGCTGTAAAAAAAACCAGAAAAAGAAATAAGTAAAGCTGTATATTTATGAATATTAAAAGTGCCATTATTACCGCAGCAAGGGCTTTGAACAGGAACAGAACAAGATCTGCTCTTACAAGCATTGGAATAATAATAGGTGTATCGTCTGTTATTATTATGATAGGAATAAGCAATAGTGCCAGAATTGCAGTCGCGAAAAAGATGTACACTGCTGGTGCAAACGCGATCACTGTTTATCATTCGGACAGACCGCTGACCGAAAGGGATATGGATGATTTGAAGCGCATGTTTACACAGATTAAGTACATCACGCCTCAAATGTATAAATCATTCATGTCTGTAAAATATAAAAACCGGTCTTTAGCCAGCAGGTTATACGGGGTTAATAATAATTTTTTTTACATCAAAGGATGGGAAATCCAGTATGGCAGATTTTTTACAGATATTGAAATAGCTTCCAATGATAAGGTGGTTGTAATAGGAGACACGGTAAGAACTGAAATATTCGGTTTTACCAATCCTGTAGGCGAAATTATGAATATAATGGGCATACCTTTTAAGATTGTCGGCAGTCTTGTTCCTTTTGGGCAGGCACTTTCCGGCAGGGATTTCGATAATCTTCTGGTTATCCCATACACTACAGCACAAACAAAAATTATTGGTGATAAAGCTTTTGAGCAGATAATTGCAGCCACTCATACTGCCGAACAGGTAGACAGCACGGTTGATTCTATTAGAAATTATTTTAGAAGTATACATTCTATTCCATACGGAAAACCTGATGATTTCAGAATAGAGACAAGTAAGCAGCAATTAAAACAGGCGGATAATATCGCGAACATATTGTCTATACTGGCGGCTTTTACTGCTTCGATATCTCTGATTGTAGGCGGTATTGGGATAATGAATATAATGCTTGTATCAGTGAGTGAGCGCACAAGAGAGATAGGCATAAGAATGGCTATCGGGGCAAAGAAAAACGACATTTTAATGCAATTTCTTATCGAGTCTGTAAGTTTAAGTTCTGCAGGCGGTGTTGTGGGGATAACTCTTGGTCTTGTAATATATTTTTTAATAGTAACTATTGTGGATTGGCCGTTTATATTTTCTCCGGTTTCTGTTGTTGTTTCATTCCTCTTCGCTAGTTCAGTAGGTATATTTTTCGGTTACTATCCGGCAAAGAAGGCTTCGGATCTAAAACCGATTGATGCTCTCCGTTTTGAATAAGATATTATTCAACAACTAATCTGTATGTATATAAAAATTTTTATTATTCCATATTATGAAATTTATTTGCTTAAATAAAAAATTTTTCACATACCCTATTAAGCGATAATTCATTATTTACCGATAAAATAAGTATTATGATACATAATACAGTGTAAATACTGTTTTATAAAAAGAGTGCTGATAATTAAAAAAAAGAGTGTAGTAACAAATTCAATATATGAACAGCAAGGAGATGACAATTGAAAGATACCTCGGCCATTAAAAAATTTAAACGGTTTTTACAGATAGAGAAAGGATTATCAGATAACTCAATCTATGCATATACTTATGATCTCAAGAAGTTCGGTGAATTCCTTACCTCCCAGAAAAAGGATATTTTATCTGCCACAGGAGAAGACATAAAGCAATTCCTTAGATTCGAGAAGATCAAGAAGCACAACTCTTCACGGACCCTTGCACGGTCTTTAGCCGCCATAAGGCAGTTTTATAATTTTATTTCAGATACGATGGGTGACCTCGAGAATCCTACTAATAAAGTGGAAACGCCGCAGGTAAAAAAGAATCTGCCTGATTTTTTAACAATAAAGGAAATAAATAAGCTAAATGATTCAATCTCAGAAAGCGATGTATACGAGCTCCGCGATAAAGCTTTGTTTGAACTACTTTATTCGTGCGGACTCAGAATATCGGAAGCGGTTGGACTGATTGTCAACCATATTGATTTTACCAATAAATATATCAGAGTCAGAGGCAAAGGTAATAAGGAAAGGCTTGTACCCATGGGCGATGAAGCTGTAAGGCTTCTGAAGAAATATATTAATGAATCAAGGCCGGTAATTCTGGGAAATAATAGAACAAGCGAATATATTTTTATAAGCAAAAAAGGCCCGTTGTTAAACAGAAAATCAGTATGGAGGCTTTTAAAAGGATATGTTGAAAGGATTGATATACATAAAAATATCACTCCACATACTCTCAGGCATTCATTTGCTACTCATCTGATAGAAAACGGAGCAGATCTGCGTTCAGTACAGGAACTTCTCGGACATCTGGATATTTCCACAACTCAGATATATACGCACATGGCAAGAAGAAAGCTTAAGGAAATCCACAAGAAATATCATCCGAGGGCTTAAGACAGGAAGTCTCGCGTATTTTTTTAAAAATAATCAGGATTTTACTTGCCGCATAATAAGGATTATATATTTTGTCCTGATTTGCGGGAGTGGATCATGATCTTTTTTAAAGCAGTTCAAATATTAACCCAAATTGCGTGTAGAATAATTACATTATTAAAATATTTCGTTTTTGGTTTTATAAGACTAATGAAAAGAAATAAAGCTGAAGCTTTAATTATACTTATATTTCTAATCAGTTTTTTTCATATTTATCTATCCTGTACACCGTCACAGCAATTTCTGCTTAAACATCATAAGGTTACCGGTATTGATAAAGAACATGTCAGAGTGTTATTAAAAAAAGCGATCAGAGAGTTTCAGTATTCTCAAAGACCAGATTTAAGATTACGGATATTAAAACCGGTGCAATCATTTACAATGATAAAGGAAAGGATATATATTTTCAGGCTGATCAGGTCGGCAATCCTGTCCGAATTGAATCATGGGAAAGTCCTGTTGTCATTAACGGCAACAGTTATAGAGGTTTAATAGAACTGCACAATGTATTGGGAAAAATATATGTAATTAATGTACTGCAGATCAATGAGTATCTTTATGGTGTTGTTCCATCCGAGATTATAAGCACATGGGAAACAGAAGCGTTAAAAGCACAGGCAGTCGCTGCCAGGACATATACCTATCATCATTTAATCAGCAGTAAAAAAAATATATATGATCTGGATAACTCAAGTAATTTTCAGGTGTATAATGGCATATCTTCAGAAAAAGAGAATACTACAATAGCGGTCAATGAAACATCCGGGCAGATAATGTTTTACAAAGGCAAACCTATAGTTGCCTTCTTCCATTCGACCTGCGGAGGCAGGACGTCGCATGATAAGTATGTTTGGGGCGGCGAGGGCCAGGAATATTTAAAATCCGTCGCTTGTACTTACTGCAAAGAGTCGCCGTATTTCAGCTGGGAGGAAAAGGTCAGCCTTTACGAGATCAAAGAATTTTTAAACAAAAAGTACAGGGGAGTGGGCAATATAACGGGAATCGTATTTCAGAGAAAAGATAACAGAGTAGTATCCGCAGTGATACACCATAAGAACGGAATTGTTAAACTGACAGGCAATGAACTGCGCCTGCTTTTCCCGGAAAAAAAAATAAAGAGTATGCACTTTACGGCGCAGAAAGTAAATGACGGTCTTATTCTGCACGGACACGGTTGGGGTCATGGAGTAGGCATGTGCCAGTGGGGAGCAAAAGGTATGGCCGAAAAAGGGGCTGGCTACAAGGACATTCTCAGGTACTATTACAAAGGAGTCAGCATTATCGGAATCGGGCATAGAGATTATGCATGGAGATAGGCTTTATTCTTTAAAAGATTTTTATTTTGATCTTCCTGAACCGCTTGTTGCTCAATATCCCTCCGAAAAAAGAAGCGAGTCAAGGTTATTTGTTTTAGACAGATCCTGCTCCGAATATAAGCATAAATTATTTTTTGAAATAGAAGAATTTCTTTGTGAAGGAGATGTACTTGTAATCAACAACGCGAAGGTCATTCCAGCGAGGATTTTTTTCAAGCGCAAAAGCGGCGGACTTGTTGAAATAGTTTTAACACGGCGTATGTCCGGAATGAAATGGCTTGTCATCAGCAACAAAACAAAAAAGCTTAAGACAGGCGAAATTTTATTTTCAACTGCCGATCCATCGGTTGAAATATGTGTACTGGGAAGATCAGCTGAGTATCTGCAGGTTGAGTCAAACTGCGAATTGACCGAAGAAGTTTTGAAAGAGATCGGGGCAATTCCTCTTCCGCCGTATATCAGACGTGAGCCGACTGCCATTGATGAGGAGCGTTATCAGACAGTGTATGCAAGTGCCGGTGAGGCAGCGGCTGCGCCGACTGCCGGTCTGCATTTTACCGCTGAATTAATGAGCAGGCTTAAAAGAAAAGGCGTTGGTTTTGCTGAATTAACGCTTGATGTATCGTGGGGTACATTTCAGCCGGTACGTGAAGATAATCTCACAAAACATAAAATGCATTTTGAGAATTACTGCTTATCTGAACAATCGGCCTTTGAAATTAATAATGCCAGAAGCGAAAAAAGAAGAATAATTGCAGTCGGCACTACATCGCTTCGTGTGCTGGAAAGCTCATTCAGAAATGGAATAAATGAGTCCGGAAATAATGCTACCGATATTTTTATTTATCCTCCTTATGAAATTAAATCAATTGACGCATTGATAACAAATTTTCACACTCCGTATTCCACACTTTTAATGCTTGTATCCGCTTTTGCCGGCTATAATAAAATCATGGATGCGTATAAAACGGCCGTACAGGAAAAATACAGATTTTTTTCCTACGGCGATGCCATGCTTATACTTTAACATTTTTATTTCAACGCCTTGAAACGTAATACCCCGCTTACGCCGAAGGCGGAAGCCGGTGCGATAGCACTGGGGGAATGCTCTGGGAAATTTTATTAGCCACTCACCCAGCCCAAAGAGTGGGTTCAAATCCTGAAAAAACTAAAAAGCAATGAAATTGGTTTTAAAAATTTAGTTTGTCGGAAGAATTTTAAAAATTGACATTTAGCAAACAAATAAATAATTTAGCGGGATTCTTTAATTTTAAATTTTATAAAATTTTTTAATGAACAAATCTATCATAAAATCAACAGGTATTGTCGCATTTTCTACGCTGTTAAGCCGCATTGCTGCACTGGCAAGAGATATTATTATCAGCAGTATATTTGGTGCCACCGGATTACTTGACGGCTTCTGGGTAGCTTTTAGAATACCCAATCTTTTCAGAAGGCTTGTAGCGGAGGGCTGTCTCACAATATCCTTTATTCCTGTTTATACCGAATATCTTGTCATGAAAGGCGAGGAAGAAGCGCTTGGATTAGCGCAAAAAGTACTTTCTATACTTATGTTGGTTGTTTCCGCAATTGTCGCTCTTGGTATAATTTTTTCTCCGGAGATTGTAAAAGTTGTTGGTTATGGTTTTGCAGGGGAGGACCAGATCGCCTTAACTGTTGCTCTTAACAGAATAATGTTTCCTTATCTTTTTTTTGTGAGCATTGTCGCCTTTATAATGGGATATTTAAACTCGCATAAATACTTTTTTTCTCCTGCATTTTCGCCTGTTCTTTTAAACATCGGTTTCATTATCGGCGCATTATTTTTAAGGCATTTTTTTGATATATCTCTGTACGGTCTGGCTCTCGGTGTAATTATCGGAGGGATAATGCAGCTTATCCTGCAGATACCATTTTTAATTAAAGCCGGATTTATGTTTAAGTTTTCGTTTGATTTCAACCACCCGGGCATAAAAGCAATTTTCAGAATGATCGGACCAGCACTTTTTGGCATTGCAGTTTATCAGATAAACATTATGTCAAGCACCATACTCGCGTCAATGCTTCCTGAAGGCAGTATTACATACATCTTTTATTCCGACAGGTTAACTGAACTTGTATTCGGATTATTTATTATGTCTTTAGGAAACGTTATCCTTCCCGAGCTTTCTGCCTTCTCTGCATCTGACAATTATGTAAAAATAAATGAATTATATTCTTCATCTATAAAAGCTGTGCTTTTCGTAGCTATTCCAGCGAGTATAGCTCTCATGGTAATCGGATTTCCGATTGTATCCGTTCTTTTTATGCGAGGCCAATTCACTCCGGAAAATTCTCTGATGACTTATAAAGCTCTTTTTTATGCAAGCATGGGAATTGCATCGATTTCCGTTATACGCATCACTGTACCGACATTTTATTCATTAAAGGATACTAAAACCCCGGTCATTGCTTCCACTGCGTCATTTATTACAAATATTTGTTTCGGATACATACTCATGCATACGGAATTAAAACACGGAGGCTTGACTTTAGCTCAATCGATTGCAGCTACAATACAAATGTTGATTCTTATTTTAGCCTTACAGAGAAAAATCGGACGGATCGGATTCAGGGATATCATTCTTCCTGTGTCAAAATATATTTTGTCCGGAATTTTTATGGCACTTTTCATTTATTTCATAGGTCTAAAAGTCGACTGGTTTAATGATGCTTTTTTAAAAAGATTGTTATTTCTTGTGATCATTATTATAACAGGTGTTTTTATTTATTTTTTAGCTTGTTTTTTTCTAAGGGTAAAAGAAATTGATATTTTTAAAAATTTAATCGTTAAATTCTTCAAGAAATTTAGTTGACTATTTGTTTTTTTAGTCTTTAAATAATTTTTATTAAAAATTTTCAGGAGTATTGTAATGAAAACAAAAGCAAAATATTTTATACCAATAGTAATTTTCTGTTTTGTATTTTTATCTCTGAACAATTTTTCTTGTTCACACAATGAAGTGCCATTACTAGGCGACACCAAAGATTCACCCTTAAAAAATAAATCCAACTCGTCAAAAGCATTCGAAGTTCAGGATGCATTCAGGGAAATCTATGAACTTTATAAAGAAAGGGTTGTATTTATAAGCACTGAACAAACCGTAAAAGTCCAGCAGCATCCTTTTTTCAATGATCCGTTTTTCAGGGAATTTTTCGGCGGCCCGGGACAGAGACAACAACAACAGAGGACTCAAAAAAGAACAGGACTTGGAACAGGTTTTATTATATCGGATGATGGATATATCTGCACAAACCATCATGTTATTCAGGGTGTGGATAAAGTTACAGTCAAGATCGAAAATAAAACCTATGATGCGGAAGTGGTAGGATCGGATGAAACTACAGACATTGCTCTTATAAAAATTAGTTCCAAAACCGCCCTGAAATCTTCCTTCCTCGGCAATTCCGATGCTGTAAAAGTAGGTGACTGGGCAATAGCAATCGGCAATCCATTCGGTTTTGATAAATCCTTTACTGTAGGAGTCATCAGCGCTACAGGCAGACATGACGTTGACCTGATGGGAAGTTCAATGTCCCTGATACAAACAGATGCTTCCATCAATCCGGGCAATTCAGGCGGCCCTCTTATTAATATTAGTGGAGAAGTAATTGGCATTAATAGAATGATTTATTCACAGTCCGGCGGCAACATAGGTATAGGTTTTGCCATTCCGATCAATACTGCAAAATCAATACTTGATCAGCTTAAAGTACACAAGAAAGTTAAGAGAGGCTATATAGGTGTTCAGATAGTACCGCTTACAGAAGAATACGCGCAGGAACTCGGCCTTAAAGATAATAAAGGAGCGCTGGTCGGAGCTGTCGTTGAAAAAAGCCCTGCTGCAAAAGGCGGATTACAGGTAGGTGATCTGATTGTAATGATTAGCGATAAAAAGATAGAAAATCCTGCGGATCTTGTGGACATTGTAGGCAAAACACCCATAGGAAAAACACTGAAAATTCAGGTGAAAAGGAATAAACAAACTGTTAATCTGTTTATTACCGTAGCAGAGAGACCATAAATCGAACCTGATGGAATTTAAGAGCAGATTAGAAAAAATTACATTTATTCTAATAATAAGCGTTTCTTTGATCGGAGGAATTCTGTTCGGTTATGTTGTATCGCAGACACGCAATTTTTCCGGTATAGAAAATCTTAAACAGTTTCAGCCTAATTTGCCGGCTAAATTGTATGATGTCAATGGGGAACTCATTGCCGAGCTTTTTCAGGAAAAGAGGGATATAATCTCTTTTGAAAAACTTCCGAAAAATCTCATAAATGCTTTCCTGGCAACTGAGGACAGGGATTTCTACAGGCATATAGGACTGAATCCTGTTGCTATGATCCGCGCTTTCTTCAAAAACCTGGCAGCCGGCGGGATCGTGCAGGGAGGCTCTACTATTACGCAGCAGCTCGCCAAAAGACTTTTCACGAGCGGTGAGAGGACTATCTTAAGAAAGGCACTTGAAGCTGTGCTTGCTCTTCAGATTGAAAAGAAATTCACTAAAGAAGAAATACTTGAGATGTATTTCAATCAGATTTATCTGGGACATGGATGCTATGGCCTGTCTTCTGCCTCAAGGCTGTTCTTCAATAAAGAAGTCAAAGAATTAAACGTGGTTGAGAGCGCTGTGCTTGCCGCGCTGCCTTCAGCACCAACACGATATTCTCCGTTAAGAAGTCCGCATAATGCATTTAAAAAGAACCGTGATATTATGAATAGGATGGTAAGTTCCGGATTTGTTACAGAAGAAAAAGCTAAAACACTCTATAATGAATTCTGGCCGGGATATATTGATATGATTAAGACTGAGTTCCCGACAAGGACAGCGGGCACCGGTAATATTGATAATGCACCGTACTTTACGGATTATGTAAGGCAGATATTGCGGTCAAAGTTCGGCCAGGATACTCTGTATAATGAAGGCTTGAGTGTTTATACCACATTAAATTTAAAAAGACAGAAGATAGGTCAGAAATATATCACCGAAGGTTTAATAAAACAAAATGAAATATCCGCCTCATTTAATAGATATACAAATTTAGCTGTTGATAGAGACCTTTTCCGGATTTATGATTCTCTTGGCAATATTTTTCCCCTGCCTGTGCCAAAAGTAAGAAATGATGCAGAAGCGCAGTTTAATAAAAGGATGATTGATGATACTGTAGACGAAATCGAGATTATTTCTCTTCTTGTAGATGCGGTGGATTGTCATAAGGCTTTGGAGAATTATCGTTCCAGTGCAGTCGGACTCACTTCTGTCCAAAAGGTTGAGGGTGCTCTGATTGCCATTGAGCCCTCGACCGGTTATATTACATCAATGGTGGGCGGTTCAGGTTTCAGTGTAGATAATCAGTATAACAGGGCAGTTCAGGCTAAAAGGCAGGTAGGTTCCGCATTCAAGCCTTTTGTCTATGGAGCCGGAATTGAGTCAAAGTTAATTAACGCGGCAACAAGCCTTCCGGATGCGCCCATACTGAATATTGATGAAGCGGGAGAGACATGGAGCCCGGGCAATTATAAAGATACTTATTCCGGTTTAGTCAGGTTAAGGAATGCCCTTGCGAGATCGATAAACATTATTTCAATCAGAATATTCGATGTAATTGGTCCGGATATTATTATAGATTATGCAAAAAGAATGCTTAGAGTTACCGAGTCCCGGTTTACGCCGACTCCATCGCTTGCGCTTGGTGTATGCGATTTGACGCCGCTGGAAATTGCAAGGGGATACGCGATATACGCGAATAACGGGAAAGAAGTAATACCTTTTGCTATAAGATATGTAATAGACAGGGATGGAAACGAACTTGATAATACAGAGGAGAACGTCGGCAGGACAATAGCCGAAAAAGAGATAAACGGAACAATTCAGGTAATCCCGACAGAAGTCGCGTTCATTATGACGTCATTAATGCAGAGCGTTGTGAATGGCGGCACGGCATATAATGCGGTCAGACAAAACGCAGAATTCTATAAAACATGCGCCGGCAAAACCGGGACAACCTCGAATTGGACCGATGCGTGGTTTTGCGGGTATACTCCGGATATATCAGCCGTTGTATGGATTGGTTATGACAGGCCATTTATGTCACTCGGAAAACATCAGGCAGGGGCTGTGGCAGCAGCTCCGATATGGGCAAGTTATATGAAAGATATTGACATAAAAGAAAGAGCTTTCAGTCCGGCACCGCCTGATGTATATATGGCGGAAGTATGTTCATTTACCGGCCTTCTGCCTTCTTCTGTCTGCATTGAAACTAACGGAGAATATATGATTAAAGGCGGCGGGCCGGCAGAGACATGCAGCGGAAATCATTTTAAGGTAAAATCAATTTTAGACAGATATATTGAAAAAGAAGGTGTAACTATTAAAAATAAATAACTATAAAAATAGTTCTTGAAATTCGTAAATAAATAGGTATTCTTATTGCAGAGAAACCTATAAAGCATTTTTATTGGCTGGTTTAAAACATTTTATGCTTATAAACATAATGTCATTTCTTTTCCGGGAGTAGTGTATGTATAAAGTCGGTGATAAAATAGTTTATCCAATGCATGGAGTTGGTGTCATTGAAGCAATAGAAAAGAAGGTTATACTTGGGAAAAGAGATGAATATTATATAATAACGATTGTCAATAGCGGTATGAAGGTAATGATTCCGGTAAAGAATGCGGATAATATCGGAATAAGGGGCATTATTCAGAAAAAGGAGATAAGTAAAGTTTTAAATATATTAAAAAAGACGAATCAAATAACTGAAGAAGATTGGAAAATCAGATATCAAAATAATATTGATAAGGTTAAAAGCGGATCAATTAATAAGGTCGCAGAGGTATTGCGTGATTTATATCAGCGTGGAAAAGAGAAGGACTTATCTATCATGGAAAGAAAGCTTTATGAGAGTGCTTATCAATTTGTGATTTATGAAATTGCTTTCGCAAAAAATATAGAGATCGAAGAATCCGGCAGCATAGTCTCCGACGCCCTTTCAACCGCTTAATTCTATTCTTATCAAGTAAAATCAAATATATTATTTGTTAAGTAACTATTCAGTCATAATTATGAAATCACACCTGAATAGTTATATAAAATTTTATAAAATTTAATAATATATACGCTCAATCAGGCGTATACAGGAGAACTTATGATCAATTTATTACGTATACTATTTATATTAATTTCAATGGGGATTGCTTTAATTAATTATCTTAATGCCTCTTTATTGGTTAAAATAATCGCTGTTTTAATAACCGGCGGTATTTCTTTTCTGATAATTATTCTTGTTGAATATATCTCTCATACCTTTTCAGTGAGAATGCTTTTAAGTGCATTATTTGGATTATTCATGGGGCTTATCCTGGGGCATCTAGTTGTAACAGGAATTTCTTATTTTCCTATGTTATATCCGGAAGCCGGTTTAAATATTTATAAGGCTATTATTTATCATGTCTCGGCTTTTTCGATAATGATATTTTTTGTTATTCATAATGAGAATTGGGATATTTTAAATAAGATAATATCCGAAAAAGTTGATAAACTAAAAGATGGAAATATTTCATATAAGATTGTGGATACAAGCACAATTATAGACGGCAGGATTTTTGATATCTGTGATACCGGTTTTATCGAGGGTATTCTTGTTGTTCCGAATTTTGTTATAAATGAATTACAAATGGTAGCTGACTCAAAAGATTCAATAAAGCGCAACAGAGGAAGAAGAGGGCTCGATATATTAAATAAAATGCAGAAAGATAAAACAATTATTGTAAAGATCACAGATATTGATTATCCGGAAATAAACGAAGTCGATGACAAACTAGTGAAGCTTGCCGGAGAAATGAACGGAAAGCTGATTACTAATGATTTTAATTTAAACAAGGTGGCGGAAGTGCATGGCGTTCCGGTCTTAAATATTAATGATCTCTCAAATTCCCTTAAACCGATAATGCTTCCGGGCGAAAAAGTAAAGGTTGCTCTTGTCAAAGAGGGAAAAGATCATAGCCAGGCAATCGGGTATCTGGATGATGGTACAATGGTTGTTGTGGAAAACGGTAAAAAAATGCTTAATAAAGAAGTGGAACTTGAAGTAACCTCTGTTCTTCAGACCACAGCAGGCAGAATGATTTTCGCAAAATTAAACAGGTAGTATTGTAAGCATCTTTTTTTATGCAGCTATTATCAAAACTGGTTATTAAAATTAAAAATGGATTTCTCCCGCATTTAATTAATGAAATATTTAAGAAAAAATGCGGCATTAGAAACATTACTCTGCTGAGAAACGAACCTGGTTTTGATTTATTTAATATTGATGTAATTTATTCGGATTATGAAAAATATAATTCCTTAATTGATAAACTCGGCAAATTCGAAGATAATTTCCAGATTGTATCATCCGATAATGTACTCGAAAAAGCAATAATCGGAGGTATGCTGAATGTTTCGGGAAAATTGCCGTTTGATAATCTGATTGATTACGAAATGAATGTCCTTGGAGCAGCTGAATTAGCAATTAATATTGCCCGTGATTCAGAAAATATTTTTAAATATTCCGGTATTTCAAAAAATATAGGAATACTATGTGGTATTTCTTCAATAAATATTTCCAATAAAAAGCACTTTCTACAGCAGTTATATGCCCTTTCCGAAAGAGATTCAATTATCGTAAATAAATTCACCGGCTTAAATTGTTACCCTGTTTTAATAAGGATAAATCAACTGGATGATTTTTTAAAGATCCTGCAGGGAATAGAACCAACCTTTTCCGCGCTAAGAATTTTTTCATTAGATGATGGTGATGATATCCAGATTTACGAACGTATAAACAATGATTTATCTTTGCCGGTTATATCTTATTTCTATGATGAAGTACCTCTTTATTTACTGGTCGCCATATCCCATCTGCTGGCAAAGAATAATCTTAATATTAAAGAATGCAATGTAGGGCTAATCGGGCTCAATGTGACTTCGCTTAGAATGGTAAGACTGCTTATTAAACTTGGTTTTCCCCGTGTTCTTGGCTGCGATAATAACATAAAACTTATGCACGGTTTTGAGAGAGAGGGCGGTCTTGCGACAATTTTTGATAATATAGTTAATAATTGCGACTTAATCATTATTATTAAAGATCAGTTCAATATGGATGACTTACATAAATTTGGATCCGGTCAAATTGTTATTTCCTGTTTGAGCAAAGAGCTTGATGTCGGCATTTTCAGAGAAAGGGGTGTTTTGGAATTTTTACAAAGCGGCTGGATGGATCTGTCTGCTTTTTTCCCGGGCATACTGAAAGGATTTATTGACTCTAACATAAAAAGTCTTGATGATGATAAATTGCTGAAGCTAAAGAATAAAATAATCTCAATAAAATCAGAAGATGAAATATTACCAGACGTCTTCAGTGAAGTCCATCAAAGACTGCCTCAGTTGATTAGCGAGTTATAAATCATTCTTCAGAAAAAACTATCCAGGAAAGACTGTTATAGCTAAAAGGATAATAAATATAATTTTTGTTCTCAATTTGCATAAATTGCTGTTTTGATTTATTTAAATTTTCAAAATCGATTTTATTAAAAAATTCATAAGGCTTTAAAATATTTTCCCTGTTCTTATCTATTCTGTATTTGCCATCCCTGCCAATAATTATTGTTCTTTTTTGGAATATATGTTCAATAATATCACTATCAATTTGCATAATAAAAACGCCCTTTGTGTAGTTGTCTGCTTTATCCGGAAAGGACGCAAATAATTTCGGACCTCCATTATCAGACGGAAAAAAAGAAATATCATCTATGTAGAAACCCATTTCAGAACTCCTCCTGAAGCAGGTATCAAGAGCTGTATCTTTTAGATGCGTTTTGACATTCTTTCCGAAAATATCATCGTTTATCATAGTATAGATAATAACTCCGGAATTATTTATTAATATTAAATCTGAATATGTTCCTTTTGTAACAGATTTAATCATTGCAGTAAGATTTTCTCTTTCTAATAAATAATACTTTCTGCCTTCCATGTCCATTCTTTTTAAGTAGGTCAACATTCCGATCATCTTATTATCTGCAATTACTTTGACGGCTTTTTCAATGTCCATATTGCAGATTTTAAAAAATTTGTTTAAATTATCAATATCCTGTGATATATGTTTTATTGGTTCTTCCGGAATTTGTTTTGTTGTACAATTTGTAAGAATTAACGGAATAATTATGAACGATATAATACGGATTAGTTTATTTTTCATCTGTTTCTCATTATTCGGAAAATATATTATTATGTTATTAAGATCGAGTTATGTTACATATGACTTTAATTTAATCCCAAATTCAAGTTTAAAGTGCAACAGGAATAATAAGAAAATAATAGCCTCATAGGAATACATCCATAGGATTGAATCGACGAAGA
>JAFGSG010000132.1 GCA_016934735.1 Spirochaetota bacterium
AATAAATTACCCCGCATTTGCCGTGTAGGTATGCTATTTGTTTGATCCTGAATTAAGGTGGGTTTCCTCATGAGAACTTCTACCTTCTTCAATATTTCAATTGAAGCATGATATCCATCCCCAGATTCGGGATCCCGTAATTTTTATTTATAGAACAAAATAATAACATACCCATCACGCGCAAAGCAGGATTTAATTACACTATTTGATGCTGTTAATTCACGCAAGTAAAAAATATTTTATTTTTTAAGGCATATAATTAGTTATTGATATTTTGTGTGTATTTTGTAATGTTTTTCAATCTATTTAAAGACAAATTTTATTTTTGAGATAATTTGTAGAGTTTTATAAGCTTTAAAAATTTTATGTATTTAGAGGAAAAAGTAAAATGATAATTAAAGTAGAACGCAATACACGGACAGATGTTGTGAATTATTTTTTTAAAAAAATAAGTTCATTTATTTTTTTTATTACGTCATTAACAATCTGTACTGTTTTTGTATTTGCTGAGGAAAACTGGAACAAGGAATTTACAAAAGAAGAGATTACCGTATACACCAGGCCGGTAGAAGGATCTTCTTTGAAAGAATTTAAAGGCGAGGTTGTAATTAATGCTTCCATCGATGCATGTGCCAGAGTAATACAGGACACAGAAAGTCATGTTAAATGGCGTCCGGACTGCATTGAATCACGATCAATAAAAAAAGACGGGAACACATCGCTATCATATACAGAAACAAAAGCTCCATGGCCTGTTTCCAACAGAGACGTTGTTATTAAAAACACTCTTTCTTTATCTCCTGAAAAAATTACTATTGAATTTATTGCTGTCAATATGCCTGACCTTGTTCCGCTGAAAGAAGGAGTTGTAAGGATGACAGAGCTTACCGGGGCATGGACGCTTGTTAAGCAAAACGGCAGTACACTCGTAACCTACCAGGCCAGGATCAATCCAAGCGGATCAATCCCTGCATGGCTTGCGAATAAGACCAGTATTGACCAGCCTTTCAAGACTCTGCAGGGTTTAAAGCAGATGGTTAAAGACCCTAAATATGTAAGCGAATAAAAATTTACCAAAATATGAATTTTAATAATGTTGCTATTGTCGGCGCTGGAGCTATAGGCTCTTTTTACGGCGCAAAACTGCAGAAATCAGGTTTGCGGGTGCAATTTCAGACTCGAAGCGGCGCAGCTGCTCTGAAAAAAGAGAAGATGAAAGTGAACAGTATATGGGGGGACTTTTCCATAAAGGCAGACGCGCATGACTCAACGCAGTCAATGGAACCCGCAGACCTTATCATTGTTGCTGTGAAAGCTCTTGAAAATATTGATTATTATAAACTATTAAGTCCTCTTATTAAAAAGAGCAGCGTGATACTGCTTATTCAGAACGGATTAAATATTGACGAAAAGCTGCAGGAACTCTTTCCAGTACAAAAAGTTCTCGGCGCTACAGCCTTTGTCTGTCTTAACCGTTTCTCTCCCGAAAATATTCAACATCTAGCATACGGGAGGCTCGATGCAGGTTATTTGATTAAGGAAGATGAGCAGCTTGCCGGCGAGGTAGTTCAGCTTTTTAAGTCCGCAGGTGTAGAGATTTTCCTGTCAGGTTATATCCGCGAATTGAGATGGAAAAAGCTTTTATGGAATGTGCCGTTTAATGTTTTGTCTGTACTTTTAATGAAAGCTAATACAAAAGAAATGATCGAAGATAAAAACATACTTCGAATAGCAATTGAGCTGATGAAAGAGGTTAAAAGAATTGCTATTACAGACGGAATAAATGTTACCGACAATGACATTAATAGTATGATTGAGAAAACAAAAATAATGGTGCCGTATCAGACATCAATGCTTCTTGATTTTGAAGGGCACAGACCTATGGAGGTCGACGCTATTTTAGGCGAGCCGCTAAAAGTCGCCCGAAAATCAGGTATTGATGTACCTCGAATGGAAGTTCTTTACGCTGAGCTGAAGTTTTTTGATACATATAGAAGATAGATCCGGATTGAACAGACTGAATAATGAAAATCACATCTTTGAAAATATTCATCTTAAATAATATAATTATATATATTAAAAATATATTAATTGTGATTATAATATTTTTTTTATCCTTCAGCAGATTACATGCTTTAATGATAAATTACAATAATCATAAGTGGAATGTAATAAGTACGCTGCATTTCAATATTTATTATCCGGATGAAATGACGGATCTCGGATTTTACGCAGCAAAAGCAGCGGAGGAAAGTTATGTTTACCTGGCAAATTATTTTAAGCACGAGATAGGCATTGTAATACCGATTGTCATTTCTGCTATGCTTTCTGATGAAAGTCGGCGAATACTAGACAGGATTGATTTGTCGTTTGCCGGCTCGTACAGGCTGTTTCACATTGAACTGACACGACAAATGGTTCATGTATTTTTGTATGACATTCTTTATGAGTCAAATCCTCCGGGCTGGCCCGTTCTTTCGCATAATGGATTTTCGGATATTCCTGCTTCCATTACCGAAGGAATAGCAACTTACCTATCCGGCGGTTATGATGAAGATGCTGCAGCCGGATTTCATAGAATTATTAACACAGGCAAATCCGGCATGCAACTCGATATTAAATCCATTTTAAATTTCAGAGGCAGAGAGTCTGCCATAACTGGGCAGTCTTTTTTTAACTTTCTTGAAAAAAGCTTTGGCCAGGATGTTATATCTGAGCTTATATTTAACATCAGGGATAACGATAATGTATACGATGCAATAGCTATAAGCACAGGCATGGCAGTCGATGAATTAAATACCAGGTGGATTGATTTTAGCCGAGAAATAACAGGAAGCTTAACGGAGAATAAAATACCTTCCCCGGATAATGCAGACTTATTGAAAAAGAAAAAGGGAGACTTTAGGATTAATTATAACAGCAGGCGTAATACTATTGGTATTTATAATAATTCAGGAAAGGCAATTAAAGAGATACAGCTTCCGTTTATTAATGTAAAGGAGCCGGATATTTCAACTGATGGAAAATACTTTGTTTTTATCGGTCAGAGCTTCAATTCTTCTGATGTGTATATCTGCAATGTTCAGGATCTGTCACTTGTCCGTGTAACAAACGATCGATTTGAAAAAAGATCTCCAAATGTATCAGCAGACAATAATTATATCGTTTATCTTTCCAATGAAAACGGGCAAAACGACATAGAATCAAATATATTCAGACTGAACAGGTTCGATTTGCGAACAAATACAAAGAGAGTCCTGGCCGATAACAGAAATGAATTATTAAGTGAACGATACAAGAGAATTAAATATCCCGACAGCTATTTTGAAGTCAAAGACTTTATTTTGTCGGATTACAGTGATGATTTGGAATTTGATTTCAGTACACATGCAGGCGGCATTGCGTGGGATAGAAATTTTACAGGTTTTTTAAACATTCAAGCTCAGGATTTTCTTAGAATGCATAAATTTGAATTTGATGCTGAGTACTATCGATATAAAATAAATGATAAAGATAACGATCTAAATTTTAATTTTGATTATGAATTTTCAAAATACTATGTCGGTTTAGGTATAGGAGCGTTTTATAAAGAGGGTCCTTTAGAATCCGGATTTAGTTCTGCTTATATGGAAGACACTTGTAATGCTATTATATTTTACGCGAATAATATTAACTCGAAACATAAATGCATGAATAGCTATATTATTTTTCCGTTTACCAGTGAATTTTTTTTTGAATTAAAATATTTTTCAAGTATTTATGAAAACGTTAATTCGATTTCTGCTGAAAATAATTACAGAAAGAATATGTACTCAAAACAATTATCGCTTTCGTTTAATTATGATAATTTAATATATGATAAAGTTTGGCCGATAAACGGCGCTAAGGCTGCCTTGGCTTTTTCAGAAAATTTCGACATGAGTGAACGTGAGCTTTCATTAAGCGTGTTAAGCTTTAATTTTTTAAAAATTTTCCAGTATAATAAAATATTTGTTTTTTCCGTTAAAGGGAGCGCAGGTAAAATCTTCGGGAGAGATGAAAAATATTTTAATTATTATATCGGAGGATTCAATTCTATCAGAGGCCACGATTTTTTTGGATACAGAGGCAGGAATGCGTTTGCACTAAACACTGAGATCAGATTTATACTTTTTGAAAAGGTGAACTTTAGATGGCCCGTAACAATAAAATTTAACGATATATGCCTGGCTTTGTTTGCGGATTTTGGCTCAGCATGGGACGCAGATTATAATTTACGAAATTCCGATTCTGGCAGGTTTGATGATTTAAAATCCGGAGCTGGATGCGGTTTAAGATTTCTGTTGCAGGATCATATTGTATTTAAACTGGACGCTGTATGGCCCTATTCTTATGAATCATTCGGAGAAAGAGAGATTGTTTCCGGATTCGAATTCAGGTATTAAACTACATCATTATGATTCAAGATCAACCCTGAATAAAGCTCCTGCAGAAAAGTAATAAAGAAACTCATTAATTGCTGCAAAGCTGCTGCAGTTTGTTGCTATTAAATAAATATTCTGAATTTCAAATCTTGTATCGATTTCAACTGCATACAGATTCAGATTTTCGAGCAATACCAGAATAGAATCATTCCTTCCCGGAAAAAAGCCGAAAGACAATATATTCTTATCGGAAGAATATATCAGTTTCCCTTCAGCAGAATTAATGAAAAACGGCCTTTTGTCATCCATGCCTGTCCATTTCCCATATATTTTATTTCCCTGGCGGGAAAGGAATACTTTTTTATACAGTCTCCGATTTGCATTAAGTCTGTATTTTTTTATATCGCTGTTTTCCCATCCCGGAATCAGGCTTTTTACGGGATCATTATATGTTCGAAAAATTTTTATTGCTTTCGAATATTCCTCATTAAGATTACGCTTTTTTTTCTTTTTATTTTCTGCTTTAAATATATATTTCGGAATATGTTTTATTTCAGGTTTAAGCGGCAGGAGCAGCGGATAGCAAACCTCAACCTTTTGCTCCAGCACTTTAACATTCTTCTTCCATGGCCTGAATCCATCTTTCTCAATTCTCACATAATATATTTTCGGAACCAGATTCCGGATAAGTATGTTTTTCTCAAAGACGCCTGATTGTTCAATATTTTTTCCGTTAATCATAACAATCGCGTCGGATCCGATATCGGCAAGATAAATGCCTCCTGTTTTGACCAGTCTGAGTCTGCTGTCCAACCTGTATCCCAATGAAAAGAGAATCAGTATAGGAATGGCAATAAAAAATACGGCGATTAGTCCCAGAAGGGAAAATAATTTTTTTTTAGGAGTCATGATTTCAATTATCTTCTCTGTGTTTTGGTGTAACCCAGAATCCCATATATTTTCCAAGCATCAGCCTGGTTTGCGCTTCGAGGGCAGGTATGGCGCCGAATACCGTTATTGTAAGCGGTACCAGGAGCCACTGCAATATATGGTATATTCTTTTATGTCTTTTACGCTCAGGCATGGCTGGCATAAGGCTTACTGCTATCATATATGAGAGTACAAGGTTTAACATTGTAATGATCATGATATTCCTGGTGATATAAGGCAGATTAAAACTCAGCATTGTGCTGTTAAATTCCCTTCCGCCCAGGAGTACAGGCATCCATCCAAGCAGAAATATCAGTATAGGATTTGTAGCGAGTGACCAGTATCCGTCAATATTAATGAGAAATATTCTTAATTTTTCTTTGAATCGTATCATTTTATTTTTTGAAAAATTAAACATTATGTATGCGAAATTTTCGACTCCATATGACCAGCGTCTCTGCTGTTTATAGATATTTTTTAATGTCTGCCACTTGCCAGATGCAAGGTTGGCATCCATTGATATCGGATATGACATGGGAGTCACAAGATAATCGCTGTTGTACTTCATGTAACAGTTCCAGAATATCCTTGAATCTTCACTAACCATGTTGCTTTGCCAGTATCCGGCTTCGTATAAGGTGCTGAATGGAATGGAGTGAGAACTGAATGTAGCAAGCCTTTTCTGTCTTTCCTGCTGGACCATTTGCCAGAACGTACCGGAATATGCAACAACACGCGAAAGTGCAGGAGCATCATAAATATTATTATTAAAAACAGGTACTGGTTGAAACGAAGTTCTGTATGGTTTTTCGCTTTGAAGAAAAAAAATGTAAGACATGCAAAATACTGTTCATAGACAATAGTATCTATGTCAAAGGCCGAGACCAGTACTTCATCATAAGGGATATTAAATTTATCAAATATTTGCATTCTTGCCTTTTCTGCTGCGTAGGCAATATTTGATCCCTTTCCGGCAAGCTCTCCGGGTATCCCGTCAGGATGAACAGTTATGATGAAATGCCCGAATTTATCTTCATATTTTTTTTTCATTGAAGCAGCAATTTTCAGAGGCTCGGCTCCGGCTCGTTCTTCGGCAGCAAGTACAATGATAATTTTTCTTATATCATATTTGCTTTCAAGAAGGGCTGCTAAGGTTTTTTCTACTATGGATTCATCCTCTTTATAAAATGGAAGCATTATCATGTGATATATGTGATCGTGCTTAAAGCTTCTGAGTTTATCTAACCAGTCTGTATTGATATGATTTTTTATTCTTTTCCAGTTTGCTCTCAAATGCATAGAAAGATACACTGTCTTCAATAGCCAGAAAACATCAAATGCTATGATAAAGAAGGCAGTTTGCATCGGATATATCCAGGAACATATAATGGCAGCTAAAATTGTACCCCATGATAAAAGACCCGGCAATATCTCATAGAACCTGTAGAGTATGTGATCCCTTCCTTCAAGTTCATCTCCTCTGCCTATACGGCAGTTTTCATATCTGTATTCCATCAATTCCTCTTAATAGATAAGAGGACAATTAGACAAAGGAGGAAATTTATGTCAAGAATTTGATAAATTCACATAAATGTAGCAAAAAAATTTAAAAGTGCTTGAATTGGACATTGCCTGATGCACAACGGTACATACTGTGATATTAACTATGCTAGAGTTATAAACCGATAATTATTTTAAGAGCATTCTGAAACTTGTACTTCATTGAAAGCAGTCACAAATAATAAAAATCAATCTTGCAGCCGCTAATGCATACATCCTTTAAGAAGCGGCTTCCGGCAATATCTATGTTGTTTAAAAATTGATCTTCATTACTTCTGACATTTGCAATAATAGGTTTTAAGACATGCTCTATAATAGTGGGCTTGATTAGAATAAAGATTCTTAACAATAAGGAAATTTTATGACCAGAAAAGCGGAAATTAAAAGAAAGACGTCAGAGACTGATATTGCTTTGAAACTAATGCTCGAATGTACTGAAAAGTGGGAGATAAATACGGGAGTAGGGTTTTTTGATCATATGCTTGGTTCAATGTCGAAGCACGGACGTTTTTCGCTCGAACTTAACTGCAAGGGCGATTACGAAGTGGACGCGCATCATACTGTGGAGGATACCGGGATCTGTCTCGGCAAGGCGTTTAAAAAAGCGCTCGGGGATCTTTCCGGAGTGGCGAGGTTCGGGGACGCGAGCGTGCCTATGGATGATTCGCTAGCGAAAGCTGTGGTCGATCTTTCCGGCAGGGCGTTTTTTAAATATACAGGCAAAGAGCTTAAAGGCTTTGTCGGAGATTATGATTCCGAACTCACTATAGAATTTTTGCGCGCATTTGCAACAAATGCGCAGATAAATCTGCACGTGTCAGTTATTTACGGCGAGAACAATCATCATATTCAGGAAGCTGTTTTTAAGGCTCTCGGTATTGCCTTGTACAAGGCGGCAAAGATAGACGAGTTCCTGCAAGACAATATCCAGTCCACAAAAGGTTCATTGTATGATAACGGTGATTGATTATGGAATGGGCAATCTGCGCTCGGTTGTTAAAGCTATCGAAAAATATACTGCGGATGTAAGGATATCGAATGATCCCGGTTCAATTAAAACTTCCAAGGCTTTGGTGATGCCCGGTGACGGAGCTTTCGGCATGGCAATGGATCACTTGCAGCAGATGGGCTGGGTAGAGCCGTTGTGCGAATACATAGCGTCCGGGGGATATTTTTTCGGGATATGTCTCGGCTTTCAGCTTTTGTTTTCTTCAAGTGATGAATTCGGTTTTCATAAAGGGTTGGATATTATCCGCGGCCATGTTAAAAAATTCGATTTTCCAGCATTAAAGGTCCCGCACATGGGGTGGAACGACATTGAACTTACAGGGAAGTCCAAATTCCTTGAAGGGATCGAAAATTATTCATATTTTTATTTTATCCATTCATATTATCCTGAGATAAAAGATCACAGCTGGTCTCTTGGCGAAGTGGATTACGGCGAAACTTTTCCATGCATTGTCGGGAAAGACAATATGATCGCCATGCAGTTCCATCCGGAAAAAAGCCATAAGGTAGGATTGAAAATAGTAGAGAATTTTGTGAGGTACTCATGCTTATAATACCTGCGATAGACATTAAGAACGGAAATTGCGTAAGGCTTCTGCAGGGCGATCCTGACAGGGAGACTGTATATTTTAATGATCCCGTGTCTGTAGCAAAATCGTTTGAAGAGCAGGGCGCGGAACTGATACACGTAGTAGATCTTGACGGCGCTTTCAAAGGATATCCGGTCAATAAGGACATTGTAATTAAAATCGCACGCTCGGTCAGGATCCCTATTGAGATCGGCGGCGGGATAAGAACAATAGAGGCAGCCGGGGAATATATTTCAGCAGGCATAAAAAGAATTATTTTAGGCACTGTAGTGCTGGAGGATTCCTTTAAAGGTTTCATCAGAAAATATTCTGAATTTATTGTTGCAGGGATTGATGCTAAGGGTTCCATGATAGCGACCCACGGATGGAAAAATGTATCGCATATCTCTTCAATAGAATTTATTCAGGGTTTACTTGAATCGGGTATCAGCGAAGTGATTTACACCGACATTGCCACTGACGGCATGCTGACAGGCCCGAACTTAGCGTCAATAGAAATAGTGCTCGAAAAAGCAAAGGGCGTTTCGCTGATAGCATCCGGAGGTATCTCGACTTACGATGATATAATAAAGCTGAAGCAATACGAGCCGTTCGGGTTAAAGGGCTGCATTACAGGAAAAGCGATTTATGAAAAAACGATCAATCTGAAAAATGCAATTGAGATGGTAAAATAGCGTTGAACATTGATTGTTACTTTTAATATTTATTTATTAAGTATTTTCTGTGCAGGCATATATCTTTAGAAGGTGAACTCAACTCGGACATTTTTATTCCCGCCCCTGTTTTATTCGTGTAAATCAATGGCAATAATCTCTCAAGATTCATTTATATAGTATCCTGATATTTTGTGATGGATCAGTTTTTTTCACAAAAAAAACAGTAAAAAGATCATTATAATAAATTTTTTTTCATTGATTTTTTCAATAGGCATTCTATCTTTGTCCTAATTGTATGCTTTGATTTGTAATTGGATATTTTATCCAATAAAAAAATAATTTGTTTAACAAGTTGACATAATGTTTATTTATCTGTACCTTTAAAATATAAATAGATAAATACACGGTTCAATATTCCTAACAATAATCAGAAAAGCAAAAAGATGGATGCCTTAAATTTAACCGAGAAAACAGACTGGACCTTTATTGAACAATTTAAAAAAGAGAGCGGTGATAATCCTTCTCTTTGCTATCAGTGCGGCAACTGCACGGCAGGCTGTCCCTATACCCACTACTTCGATTACCCGGTCAGCATGATCATGAGGCTTCTCCAGACCGGACAAAAAGAAACGATACTGAATTCAAAAGCGATATGGCTCTGCGCAACATGCGAGACATGCACAACCCGCTGTCCCTGCGAAATAGACGTTGCGCATGTTATGGATGTTCTCAGGCATATAGCCAGACGGGAGAACAAGGTTGCAGAAAAAGGCGTTAAAAGCTTTTATGATTCATTCCTGAAATCAGTAAAATTATTCAGCCGAATGTATGAAGTCGGAATGATAATGATTTATATGCTGAGATACGGATATATGCTCAGCGCAGCAAAACTCGGAATGGATATCGGCCCGAAATTTTTAACCAGAGGAAAGTTAAGTTTTTTCCCTCATGAATTAATGGGCAATGCCGAGGTTGCAAGGATTTTTAAGAAATACCGCAAAATGGAAAAAGAAAGGGCAAAAAAATAATGGCTGAAAAAAAATATGCATATTACAGCGGCTGTAGCCAGGAAACCAGTTCAAAGGAATATGATATTTCTCTGCGTGCTGTTATGAAGGCTCTTGACGTTGAGCTTGTTGAGCCTGAGGGATGGAGCTGCTGCGGTTCTACTCCTGCGCACACAGTGAACCATGTGCTCGCTGCTGCTCTTGCTGCGCGCAACCTTGCGCTTGTCGAAAAGATGAACATGCCGGTCCTCACAACTCCGTGTCCATCATGCCTTACTGCCTTTAAAGAAGCAAATCACAGAATGGAGAACGATTCTTTTAAGAAAGATGTCAACAGCCTGCTTGATAATCCTTACAATGGTACTGTGGACGCAAAATCGTCATTACAAATAATTTATGAAGATATTGGGCTGGAAACTATTGCCTCTAAGGTTAAATATGTTTTTACCGAACTCAAAGTTGCTCCGTATTACGGATGCATAATGAACAGGCCTCCTGCACTTGCTAAATTTGACGATCCCGAGAACCCTATTGCAATGGATAAAATACTTTCTGCACTTGGCCTGAATGTATGCGACTTTGCTTTTAAAACCGAATGCTGCGGGGCGGGCTACGGATATACGAAAAAGGATATGATGAAAGAACTTACTTATAAAGTTCTTGATATGGCCCGCGATGCAGGTGCGAACTGCATAGCTGTTGCCTGTCCTGTATGCCAGATGAATCTTGATCTGAATCAGAAAGAGATCAATAAGGACAGGGGTTCAGATTTTAATATGCCGGTGATATATTTTACGCAGCTTATGGGACTAGCTTTCGGCTGCTCACCGAAAGAGCTGGCAATAAAAAAATTGATAGTTAATCCTGATAAGCTTTTAAAGAACAGGATGCTTAAAAGCGAAACCGATAAAGGGCAGGATAAAGAAAAACTAAAGGCCTCTGCATAATTATAATTATAATAAGTAAGATATGAACAGGAGATATAAATGCGTGTAGGTGTTTTTATATGCCATTGCGGGAGCAACATCGCCGGTACGGTTGATGTTGCCAGGGTAGCTGCCGAGGCGCGGAAGATACCAGGCGTTGCTTTTGCGACTAACTATATGTACACATGCTCCGAACCAGGTCAGGATGAGATCAAGGCAGCTATTAAGCGTGAAAATCTTGACAGGATTGTTGTGGCAGCATGTTCCCCGCGTATGCATGAGAATACATTCCGTAAAACTATTCAAAAGGCCGGCTTGAACAAATATTTCCTTGAGATGGCAAATATCAGGGAACATATTGCATGGATAGGCAACGATAAAGAATTAAATACGGAAAAGGCAATAGATGCTGTTAGTATGGCTATTGCAAAAGTTATGCAGAATAAACCACTGCATGCAACATCCTTTAAAATAAATAAAAGAGTATTGGTCATAGGTGGAGGCGTTGCAGGTATGCAGGCAGCGCTTGACTGTGCCGACGGGGGACTTGACGTAGTCCTTGTGGAAAAAAGCCCCGCAGTCGGAGGCATCATGGCGCGCCTTGACAAGACATTCCCGACAATCGACTGCTCCATTTGTATACTCGGCCCGAAGATGGTGGATGTCGGCCAGCATGAGAAAATCAAACTTTTTGCTTATTCCGAGATCGAAGAGATTAAGGGATATATTGGAAATTATCAGATAAAGATCAGAAAAAAAGCAACCTATGTTGACTGGGAAAAATGCACAGGCTGCGGATTGTGCATGGAAAAATGCCCGTCAAAGAATTCTTATGATTATTTTAATTTCGGTGTTGCACCGACCAAAGCAATCAATATTCCATTCCCGCAGGCAATTCCTAAAAAAGCAAAGATCGACCCCAATTACTGCAGGCAGTTCCTGAAAGGCAAATGCGGCGTTTGTGCAAAGATCTGCCCCACAGGCGCTATCAATTATGAGATGAAAGACGAGATAGTAACCGAAGAAGTAGGTGCGATTGTTGTTGCGACCGGCTACGGATTACTTGATCAGAATATCCTTACCGAGTATGGCGGCACACGCTATCCGGATGTTATTTCAGGCATACAGTATGAAAGGCTGCTTAACGCGTCCGGCCCGACATCTGGCCATATTGAGCGGCCTTCGGATCACACAGAGCCGAAGACGATCGTATTCGTGTCATGCGCAGGCTCAAGAGATAAATCAATCGGCGTTCCGTATTGTTCCGGCTTCTGCTGCATGTATATTGCAAAGCAGGCAATTCTCACAAAAGATCATATCCCGGATTCGCAGTCTTATGTATTCTATATGGACATTCGTTCACCCGGCAAGGGCTATGATGAATTTACGCGCAGGGCGCAGGAAGAATACGGCGCTCAGTACATTCGCGGCCGTGTGTCTAAAATTTACCCGAAAGGCAAGAAGATGATAGTGCGCGGAGCGGATACTCTGCTCGGCACACAGGTGGAGATCGAAGCTGACCTTGTTGTACTGGCAACAGCCGCTATTGCAGCAGAAGGTGCTGCAGAGATGGCTGAGAAGCTTCACATTTCGTATGACACTTTCGGGTTCTATGTAGAGAGCCATCCTAAGCTGCGGCCCGTTGAGACAAACACGTCCGGCGTGTTCCTGGCTGGTGCATGTCAGGGACCTAAGGATATTCCGTCATCCGTAGGGCAGGGGAGCGCTGCAGCAGCAAAGGTACTGTCATTATTTTCCAGGGATATGCTTGAGTCTGATCCTGCTATTGCACAGGTTAATACCAATGCATGTGTTGGATGCTTAAAATGCTTAAAAACCTGTCCATTCCAGGCAATTGTTGAAGATACGCTCAGGAGCGGAAAGAAAGTTGCCAAAGTAATAGAGACTGTGTGTGCCGGATGCGGCGTCTGCACATCAACGTGCCCGTGCGGAGCAATACAGCTGCAGCATTTTACGGATAATCAGCTTTTGTCGGAGGTTAGCGCTATATGTCAGATGTAGGGACAAAAGAATTAAGGATTGTAGGATTTCTCTGCAACTGGTGCTCGTACGGCGGAGCTGATACAGCAGGTGTAGGCCGTTTTAAGCAGCCTACGGATTTACGCATAATCCGCGTGCCGTGTTCCGGCAGGGTTGATCCGTTGTTTGTGGTACGCGCTCTCTTAACCGGCGCGGACGGAGTGCTTGTTTCAGGATGCCACCCCAGAGACTGCCATTATTCCGAAGGCAACTATTACGCAAGACGCAGGCTTGAGATGCTGAGAAGGCTTCTTCAGTTTATGGGAATAGACGAAAAAAGATTTCATTATACATGGGTTTCTGCCTCAGAAGGCCAGAAATGGCAGCAGGTAGTAACGGATTTTACCAAGCAGGTTCACGAGCTTGGCCCCCTGCATGACAAGAAGGAGAAAGCAGATTGAGTACCGAGAAATTAAAAGAAATAATCCTGAAAGTCCTTCCGGATGTTGATACAGTCATCGGATGGCAGGAAGGATTTGATAAAATTCACATTACGCCGTTTTTTATGAAATCTCCGGAAGATGCTGAGAAGGCTGTATGGAATTCTCTTTGCGTCCAGAATCTAGCCGCATATCTTCCTTCTTTAAAGAAAAAGACAGCTGTTATTGTAAAGGGCTGCGACAGCAGGACCATAGTACAATACATGCAGGAAGGCCTTATTGACCGGAGCAATGTAGTGATAATCGGCATCCCGTGTACTGGAGTTGTCAGCGTTAAAAAAGTATTGAAAGCTGTTGATTATCAGCCGATTGAGGATGTGAAGTTTTCAGATGAAAAAATTATTATAAAAACTTCGAAAGGAGAAAAGACTCTCGCAATTGCTGATGTCTGCCCTGATAAATGCAAAACGTGTCAGTATCCAACCCCGATAGTATATGATCACCTTGCAGGTGACCCGATTGAATCAACCAAACCTGCAGAAAGTGTTTATGAGGATATAAAAGAGTTTGAAAAGAAATCTCTTGAAGAACGCCGGGATTATTTTAAAAATGAATTTGATAAATGCATACGCTGCTATGCGTGCCGCAACGCGTGCCCGATGTGCGTGTGCCAGGACAGCTGCATTGCGGAAACACGTGATCCGCACTGGATAACCCAGAAGCTTTCCTCTGAAGAGAAGATGATGTTTCACATGATACACGCGGTTCATCTTGCAGGCCGTTGTGTGGAATGCGGAGAATGCGAGCGTGTTTGTCCCATGGACATACCGGTTGCTAAACTTAAGAAAAAGATAAATTCGGAAATGAAGGAATTATTTGACTATGTTCCCGGAGTCAACCCGGAGGACAAACCGCCGATGTATACATTCAATGTTGAGGAAGCGAAGATAAAGGAGCATAAACTCTAATGGCAGACACAGGATTTCTACCAAAAGAGAAATTAAAGGATTTTCTCGAAGCTCTTTCCAAAGATGCCGTTGTTTACGCGCCGGCTTTGGAAGGTGATATTGTATTATTTAAAGAATATTCTCAGGGCAAAGATCTGTATCTTGACAGGCCGGCAAACCTTGGACCTAAATCTATAATTTATCCGCAGTGTGAAACGCTTCTCTCTTTTGATTTTAAAAAGAACGATCCGGAAGATCCTAAAAAAGTGGATATAGAATTAAAGACAGAAAGCAATTTTGCTAACACAGTTGTTTTCGGATGCCGTCCCTGTGATGCAAAGGGATTGGTGATATATGACAAGGTTTTCATTGATACTGATACTGCCGATCCTTATTATAAAGAGCGCAGGGATAAAACAACGATCATTTCATTTGCATGTGAGGCGCCTTTTGCCGGTTGTTTCTGCACTGCTGTAGGCGGAGGACCTGCGGATACAACAGGATCGGATGTTTTGATGACTGATGTCGGAGATGGTTTTTTCTTCGAAGCGCTTACTGAGAAAGGAAAAGCGGTACTTAAGTCTGTTCCTATGCAGGACGGAGCATCATATAAGGAAAAAGCGCAAAAGATAAAATCCGAAGCAGAAAAGAAGATAAGGAATCCATTCCCAAAGGATGCTACCGAAAAATTATCTCAGAAACTTTTTGATTCTGACGAATTCTGGGAAAAGGTAGTCAGCAAATGTATAAGCTGCGGCGCATGTACATATCTTTGCCCGACATGCTATTGCTTTAACATTACAGATGAAAAAACTAAGGACAAGGGAGAACGCATCAGAACATGGGATGCATGTATGTTCAATCATTTTACTCTGGAAACAAGCGGGCATAATCCCAGGCCTTCGAAATTAAAGAGATTCAGGAACCGCGTAGGCCACAAGTTTTTATATTATCCGGAAAAATATAACGGTGTAATCGCATGCTGCGGTTGCGGGCGGTGTATCAGGTATTGCCCTGCGTCGGTTGATATAAGCGAAATAGTCGGATATCTGAAGGATCCGAAGCAGAAATAATAATTACGAACAGTGTCTTCACGCATTATATGGGATTGTTAACAATCAAATTTGTCGTTACTGTCTCTTCTCCCTGAATTTTTCTAAGGGGGGCTGAGAGATGAAAGGCTTATTTTGTTTGTGAATATACTCTAGGATGATGAAGGCGCATTGGAGTTTATAGAATGGCATTAAACCAAAATCCATATATGCCTGAAATGGCGACAGTAACGCGTATCATTGAGGAGACGCCTAATATTAAATCATTTCAGGTTGTCTTTAACGACAAAGAGAAGATGAAAGCTTTCAAGTTCCAGCCGGGCCAGGTGGGGCAGCTTTCTGTTTTCGGAGTAGGCGAATCTACTTTTGTCATCAACACGCCGCCTACACGTATGGAATATCTGCAGTTCAGCGTTATGAAAGCTGGTGAGGTTACCTCAGCGCTGCACAATCTCTACGAAGGGGATCAGATCGGAGTACGCGCGCCGCTTGGCAACTATTTCCCTTTCGATAGAATGAAAGGGAAAAATATATTGTTTGTCGGCGGAGGAATAGGAATGGCTCCTCTTCGAACGCTCATACTATATATGCTTGATAACCGTGAGGATTATAAGGATATAACGATAATTTACGGTGCGAGAACTCCACCCGATCTTTGCTATAAAGAAGACATTAAAGAATGGGAATCGCGTAAGGATGTGAATCTCATTCTTACAGTTGACGCTCAATTCCCGGGGTGGGAAAAGAGAGTCGGTTTTGTACCCACAGTGTTAAAGGAAGTTGCGCCCAAGCCGGACAACACGGTTGCCATTACCTGTGGCCCTCCTATTATGATCAAATTTGTACTTGAAGGACTTGCAGAGCTGAAGTTCCCGGATGATCAGATCGTCACCACTCTCGAAAAGAGAATGAAGTGCGGGATAGGGCTTTGCGGGCGCTGCAATATAGGCCATAAATATGTATGCAAAGACGGCCCCGTCTTTACGCTCAGGGAGCTTAAAGAGCTTCCGGACGAAGCGTAAAATTCAATTCGTTTTGATTATTTATTACTAGGCATAATACTTCGACGCTTGCGTTGAGGGTTGTCGTTTTTGGTATTAATAATTACCTACAATATTAAATTCAATAATTGAGACCATTCTATCAGTTGTAATTTGGCCGGCCATTTATCCTATTTACCGTAAAATCGGTTTATTAATTTTTCTTGTTTTAGAATTTTTTACTTTACGATTGCTTAAATTTTTTATATTTTAATCCGATGAAAGAACAATTAAACATATGGCTTGAAAAAGATATTATCGATAAGATAAAGAAAGTCGCTTCAGATCAGAGCCGTGATTGTGGTTTTACTGTCACGACAACGGATGTTATTAATGAAGCTTTAAAAAAGTACATTGCTGATAATTTGAAGAAAGTAAAAAAAAATAAAAAATAAAAATTCTTCCCGTATTGTTAAAAACACGGAATTAGTATTAGCAAATGTTCTTTTTTATGAAAATTAATATTTTATATTAATTTTTTTCTCTACACGGTTAATCCGGAATTATTTTTACCGCAAAAATTATCTCATACTGCATTTTAATAACTTGATTAAGATGTTGCAGACGGTGAGTGCGTCTATCCTGAGAATTTCCGGCTTTTTTTCTACCTGCTCCGTATTATGAAGAATTCCATGCATAAGGGGCAGATAAGCAAAAAAAAGAGAAGGAAAAATGCCGGAAATAACTTATGCAAAACCAGATTAGCCTTTGAAAAATCCCGGATTAATTTTATCGCCGTATTTATCTCTGGCAGCCTTGATTTTTTCTATTGCATTATCCCAGTATTCGAACAGCTCTTTTGGTGTATTCGCATCCATCTTTTTATAAAATGCTTTGGTCCGCTCGAGTTTTTCAATCCATTTCGTACAGCGGAAAGTGAAAAGATATATGTAATCGGCTTCGGAAAAATTTTCGTTTAAATATTTTTTAAAAAGCTCTTTAAGATCCTGATATTTAGGAATTTTCCCGGTCGGAGTTTCATAAGCTTCATATTCATTATGAATTCTGCCTTCTGCCCAGTGAAGCCATACCTTTTTAGCCAGCTTGCTGGTCATAAAATTCCCGTCAGCGTTTCTCATGAAATAGTTATTGCTGAATATTTTCGGCGTGTTTTTGACGCTCTCACCGAATTCGATATTGTTGACAGTATATATGCCTAAAGGATAGGAAACAAAGTCCATGTTTGCCATGGGACTCGGTGTCCGTACACCTTCGGCACCCAGGGTCGCGCTGGTTGTCTCAGATTCCAGGGTAGCAGCCTTAAGAAGAATACCGTCTTTCCAATTAGGGGACTCTTCAACCGGAACGGTGGTGTCGCTGTCACGGCCGCCGTAAAGAATACCTTCAACCTTAACACCGTTTTTTGCTTCAAAGCCATTTTTATCAATATTGTCAAGATAGTCAAGACGCATGGTATACCTTGCATTGCTGTGCGCAACATCGACTTCATTACCTTTTCCGTCTTTTATTCCCTTTTCCCATTTACCGAAGTGATTCCGTCCATGATCTGGTGCTTCCATTCCCATGCCGAGCCAGTAAGGTTTATTGTCAGGCCCGACGAGTACGTTGGAAAAAATGACCTCCTGGTTTTTCATCAGGTTTTCGAAAATAACAGGATCATCTTTAGCATTAACATCCTGTATAATACCGAACATGCCGAATTCAACGTTTACAGCACGGAATTCCCCGTTGATATTACGAAAATAAGCAATATCATCACCTACTATCTTTTCACCCGGGATCATGGCAGTGGAGGTTTTTCCGCAGGCAGAAGGATAAGCACCGCAGAAATAAGTTTTACGTTTTTTATCATCATTAATAGCAGCCATTACAAACATGTGTTCGCATAGCCAGCCTTCGTCCCTGGACTTGTTGATAGCCAGACGCATTGAATGCTTTTTCAGCCCGATCGAGTTTCCTGCATATTGATTGTTCATGGAATAAACAATATTGTTCTGCGTATCCATGTATATCCTGCGTTTATCCAGATTTACAGTACAGCCGCTCGTATCAAGAGCTCCTGCAGAATGAATGAAGCGAAAGAAATCATCCTTTTGCGAAGCTGTCATATGAAGGAAGTGTTTATAGGCTGACCGGTATAGAATAAACTCGGAGTGTGCAACGTACCAGCTGTCGGTGAACTGAACACAGGGAATTGTAAAGGGGCTTTCGGTCGGTCCTTCTGAAAAGAACTGAACAATAGCGTCTTTTCCTTTCATAATTCCTTTAGATATTTCCAATATATCCGCATAACCTTCTTCATATTCGACAGCATTAAGGGATTTCATGCTCTCAAGATTTTCTTTCACTACCATGAATTTGGTATTTTTCGTATCACGACCCTGATCATTATAACCATCCCAATGTATAGTCTGCTTAGAGAAGGCAAGAGTCTTCTCCTCACCTTTGGCAATTGCCTGATCGCGCACATACTGGGTGTCCTTTTCACTGTCATCACAAACATAAATGGAAGCAGGATCGCAATGTTCTGCAAAAAATCCGACAAAATCAAAGATTTTTTCATTATTGAGCGCAATAAGCTTGCTGTAGCTATCTTCATTCATTTTATTATTTAATATTGTTTTATACTTGTTATCCATATGATCTCCTTATCCTGAGAAACTAAGTTATTTAGGGCATTGTAATATGTCCTGTTTTGTTTCTTGAGTGGTTGCCCCTTCCCTACGGGCGGGGTGAGTTACTATAAAAGTTAACGGGAACGGCCGGATGTGATTGTTAAAGATTGAATTCCTGCCGTATCCAAACACCATTATTTCTTTGTCCCGGTTTTTTGCAGGGGAAGCGGTGTTGCATTGTTTTCCCTCTATACCGATAGCGCAGGGAAGTACAATTCCCCGAATATTACAGTGCTTTAAGACGAGCGCTGTTAAAATTTTATTATTTTATGGAAATTAGACCGATATCCTGGCTTGCAAAAACCGGAATTTTTCTAATAAAATAACGGTATTTCAGTTTAATATCATTATTTTATTAGAAAAATTCCGTCAATAATTTTTTATTTTTAAATAAATTTATATTTATAGATCTGTAAAATATTATCTCCTTCTGCGAGGGGGATTGTTTAGCACTTCCATTTTTTTAGTCATGATTTCATCATAACGAGAAGGAAAGGTGTCTTTCATCAGGGTAAGGCCTTTTCTAAGTAGTTCGATTTTTTTATGAATCACTGTGCCATTTTTATCAAGACTGTCTTTTCTGTTTTTAAGTGCTTTAGCAAGACGTATATTATTTTTTTCGAGTTCTTCTGTTTCGGAATTATTGAGTACAACTATAAGAAAAACCAGAGGGGCATTCTCGCTCATTTTTTTAAGATTAAGATATGCTCTGTTTATTCTATCCAGCATATCAGGGGACTTATTAAACAATGCCGCAGCTTCAGGGCTGACTGCGGAAGCGATTTTATTTTTACTATCGTATTCGCATGATTTTACAATAAATATTTCTCCTGTGTTTGCCTTTACCACTCTCGCTGAAATATTAACTATGTTATTAATTTGTGCAACTGTGCCTGTGACCATATAATCGATAGGAAGTATTTTCCCTCCTTCATGTGTAAGGGAGACATCTATGAGTCCCGTCTGTTCAAGTTCATTTTCCATAATAATCTTATGTAATTCAGAACGTTCAATAAATGAAAGTGAACTGTTTGCTATAAGTTTTTCGAGCAACAGATCCGATATTCTTGCTCCTTCAGGCGTTTCTTTGCCTTCTATGGAAGAAAATTTGAACATGCCTATACGTTTTCCTTTGAGTTTGTCGGATTGAAGGAGAATTTGCTTTGAAAGTTTATCTATTGCTTTCTCTTCATTCGAATCTGCAAACGCCGGAAACACAATAGACAAAATTATTCCAATAATGAGCTGGGAAAAAATTATGATTATAATCTCTTTCTTCATTATGATATATTCCTCTGTTTTATTTTTGAAGCATATATAGATAATTTTTATAGAATCAATAATAATTGAAGCTGTATAATTTAAAGATAAATTATATAGCAATGATTATATAATTTCAAGGATATTTATCTTTCTATAAAGGGATCAATTTATATATTGATAGATTAAGATTGTCAGTAGATCATCGACTTTATTTTTTATTTGCCTCTTTTAAAAGATTAAAAAAAACCGTTGTAATTTCTATTATTCATTTTTAAAATTATTTTCAAATGACCTTTATCGAGGTATTTGGATTCTGAAAATACAAATTAAAGAAGCTTTTTGTTCTTTCCGGAAAAATCGCGTGCTAATTTAATTGCTCTGAGCAGTCTCTCTAATGGGTCTTCAATTTCTTCAACTCCAAAGTCAACAAGGTTTTTTTGTCAGACTTCGTGCATATACCTAACAAGCATCAAACAGGAATTATAAGGCCGCCGGCGGGTAGAACTGCGACCGTTGCTTTTGGGTATGATTTTTTTAGACTGAATAAGCCTTCATCGATTGTTCCCATATATTCAAATCCTAATTTTATTGCTGTCTCTGCCGGAATCATTGGAGCATAAAGCAATGTCCGGACTTTAGGTCTGCCTAAGAGATCGTAGAGTGCCATGTTGAATTCCGGGGATTTATCGTCGAATATCATTTTGCCTTCGGACATTATTTTTCTGATGCTGCCCGCGACATTCTCACCGTATTTGTTCCGCAGAAAATCAACTGCATTCACAAAGTCATCGGGAAGCGGATTTTTTACAGGCGCGAAAAGAATAATTGCGCCTGATTCCCTGGTGATCGTTTTAGGTGTACCCAGGCCTTTACAGAATTGAATTCCGTGTGTATGCGGATAGGTTGAACAAATTGTAATATCAGCCTTTTCTTTAACTCTGTATCCAAGCTTTTGGAGGCATATATCTACTGCTTCATTAAAAGCATTTTCCAGAGTGCCGGCTACAATATCGGCAATGTTACCGTGCTTGTCATATACGCAATTAATGGAAAAATCAAGACCTATTTTTTCGGCAATCTTCATGCATAATTCCTGAAAAGGATTGCCTTCTGTAATTCCGGCTCTAGCTCTTTTGTGAACTGCATTGATCATATGATGTTTAACCAGTGAATCTCTGTCACACACGCCCGGCATAAGTATTTTCGGGCCGCCCCCGTAGCCGGCAAAAGGATGAGGCAGTATTGAGCTGATGCCTATTTTTATGTCAGCATTTATAACTGCAGGATTGACCTTTACAGTCATTCCTGCTTCAGGGACTTCCAGCGGAACAAGATCTTTTTGCTGAGCATTATGCTGGATTACCTTATAGTGTGCTACGATATCTTCACCGAGTTTATTTTTAAGTGCATCATCCGGCATAGAGGCATGGGAACCGGCTGCTATAATAATACTGATATGATCTTCAGTGGCATTTTTCTGTTTAAGATTTTTAAGTAAAACAGGTAGTATATCTTTCACCGGAGTAGGGCGTGTTCCGTCATCAACAATGATTGAAATTTTATTTCCCATAAGCTGATTATTCGAAAATTGAATTAAACCGGCTGCTTTTTCTAAGGCTTTAGATGCCATCTCCGCGGTTGCTATTGAGGGCTTATTATTATTTTCTTTTATTGGGTGTAACGGAATCCAGCCAGCGGGCAGAGAGAATGATATTTTTTCAATTTGGTCTGAATTAAGAGAATAACTGGTCATTTACTAGAAATCCTTAATTAGTATGAATTACTATTTTGGTATAAATTATTTTTTACATCCGGGTTTATTGTATTAATCAACGAAGGGGTATCAAGCATAAATTCCGAATTCTTTGGTAGTGTCCACCCAGACCTTGACAAGTTCTGGTTTGCAGCCTTCCATTTCGCCCACGCATGTAGTCATTATAAAACCGCCTTCCTTCCCTAAAGTTTTGCAAAGTTCGATAGTATACTGGCGAACCTGCTCCTCGGTTCCGGCCTGCAGTAAACTATTCTTCATCCCGCCTGCAATACACATTACATCACCTAAAATTTCTTTAAGTTTAATTATATCACTCGACTGGAACCAGCCGACAGTTTTGCCTTTGGGTAATTCCGCCAGATATTTCAGACGCTCGTCCCATTTGCCCTCATAAAATACGAATGGCCTGATTCCTGCTTCAGTAAGGCCAATTATGAGAGCTTTATATTGAGGCCAATAAAATTTTTCAAATTGTTTTAATGACATAAAACCATCAGATCCTCTGTGAAGCGGAATAAATGTTACATTTATTCCGGTTGCACGGCTCCAGTTTACAGCATATTCCAGTTGAAATCGGAGGACCTTCTCTTCTGCTGCAAGGAGTTTTTCAGGGCAGCGGAAAAGATCAAGCATAATGCCTTTCATGCCGCGAAGCGTATCGGACATAAAATCGAATGGGGCAGATATTGCTGATCCGGCAAGGGTGGGGGGAGCGAAGCCGAGGGAAGCCATTCGCTGTGCGGATTTAATCATACGCTCATTATCCCTGGCGGAGGCTTCGATGGCCTCGCTTAGAGCTTTTAATGCTTTTGCAAGAGGGGGAGCTTTAAGCATTCCGAGATTTGGGAGACAATATGTGCCGAGACCTGCCATACCAAGCGGCGGGAGAAGTGAAAGGCCTTCCATCTCAGAAAAGACTTTTGGCCAGTATTTTCTTATACACCAGTCTGAAGGATCATCAAGAAAGGCGTCGTAATCCTCGGCTTTCATATATTCTCCCTCTACGAACTGATGCGAACCGTTGGGACTCATGTTATAGCCCGGAAATTTTGTCATCTGGTCGCCAAGCGCAAGGCTTGGTCCTGGATTCAGGAACAGACCGAAAATACTGTCCGGTTGAAAATATAATGCCGCCTTCTCAAGCATTTTCTGTTCCTTCTCAGCGTTTTCATGCTGCTCCTGATGAGTGGCGCCATACATCTCGGCAAGCATATAACTCATGTTCAGCTGAATTGGAATGCGGTCGGGCTGTTTTAACTGCATCGCATTCTGCAGGCGTTTATTACGTTCATTGAAAAGTTGTTCAGGATCTTTTTCAAGATCAGGATCCTTGTATGGTTTTGCGGACATTCTTCTCTCCTTCTTTTAAAGTGACCCCGATTGATTAAACATGGATAGTAAATATATTTGAATATCTATATTGTATTCCTATAGATTTTTTTTACTCTATCCAATATCAGAATTTTTAATGTAGTATTGAATAAAAAATTAATTTAAAAAAATTCAGATATAAACTAGTCTGGTATTTACAGAATCGACATTGCTGCAATGAATCCCTGGCGTACTGCGTCATATACTTTGGCAGGAGTTACGCAGTCGCCGATATCATACACTTCCGTATCCTTAACAGCAGAACGAAGCTTCTCAGCCTCATTTTTGTTAGCTCTCATGCCTACTGCGTATATAATAGTATCCGCAGATAGGAATTCTTCTTTATTATTTTTGTCAGCAACTGTAATCCCGTTGGATTTTATAGAAGTGCATCTTAGCCCTGTTTTATATTTTAATATTTTATCCATTTCATTGATCAGCCCAAGACGATGCATCTTGTATGAATCACCTGCTACCTGATCCAGCATTTCGATAATGGTAACATCACGGCCGTTCTTTGCAAGATGAAGCCCGACTTCGCAGCCTACGAGTCCCCCGCCTATCATTATTACTTTTTTCCCGATTTTGCTTATATCATCGTATACATCCAATGCTTTTATTGCGCTTTCAATTCCAGGAATTTTTGGAATAACAGGGGTTGAACCTACGGCTACAATGACAGCATCGGCTTTGAATAAGGAAATATCTGCAGGGATTAGCTCTTTCCCTGTAATTAAGTGGATATTTTTACGCTGCTTTACACGCCGGATCATTATATCCTTGAATTCGCCAAGGTCGCCTTTATATGAATCAGTATCAGCAAACTTGAGCAACCCGCCCAACGAGTCTGATTTTTCAACAAGAGTGACTTTATGCCCGCGATCAGCCGCAACAATTGCAGCCTCCAAGCCTGCAATGCCTCCGCCAATTACCAGCACATTCCGCGAACCTTTTGGTTTACTGCTAAGTACTTTCTGATCAAAATAAAAAGCTTCGGGATTTACAGTGCATCCGAACAATGTATTTAAATCGTCAATAACGCCTTCCAATGGGCCCGGGAAACATTTGTAGCATCTGATGCATGGTGCAATATCTTTTTCATTTCCTGATTCTGCTTTTTTGGCAAAGTATGGATCAGCAGTCAGCTGCCTTGCTAAAGCTACGATATCGCATTTACCTTCAGCTATCAGCTTTTCAGCCAATTCCGGCGAATTAATTCCGCCTACAACAGTAACAGGTATAGATACTGCTTTTTTAATGTATTCAGACATTTCTGCATTTAATCCGTGAGGGTGGAATATGGAAGAAAACTCCCCGCTTAATATGGGATCACGGTATACTCCTATAGATACGTGAACAATATCTGCATATTTTTGTATCATTTTACAGAATTCCGCAGTTTCTTCGATTCCCATGCCGTTTTCAATGCACTCGTCACCGCTTACGCGAATTTCAATAATGAAGTCTTCTCCCATGGCATCTCTAACGCCTTTGATTACCTGGATGGGAAATTTGGCCCTGTTTTCCAGAGAACCGCCGAAAGCATCTTTTCTCTTATTTGTTCTGGCAGATAAAAACTGGTGAAGCAGCCAGCCGTGGCCCGCATGTATCATAACGCCGTCAAAACCGGCTTTTTTCATGTATTTTGCGCAAGTGATGAAATTATCGATAACGGACTGCATCAATGCCTCGTCCATTGCTTTTATTTCAGCGCCGTCTTCCCGGGTGTACTCCATGGGTCCGATTGGATTTTTTAAACCGGGTATAATAAGTTTTGATTCACCGCAGTGAGAAAGTTCAATTAAAGCAAAGGCTCCGTTTCCCTTTATTATATTTGCGGCCTTTTCCAATGATTTGAATGATGCGCTTTTAAAATCCGTATAATCGATAGGAGGGAATGGTTCGCGGTTTGCGTATTCAAAGTCTACAGGTGTTTCGCCTACAGTAACCTGTGCGCATCCTCCTGCTGAACGGCCTTCAAATGCCTGATAGAAGACATCAGACAGAAATGGCAGCGTGCCGAAAGTTCCGCAGTAGATCGGAGCTGCAATAATTCTGTTTTTATAAGTATGAGTTCCTACTTTCAAGGATGAGAATAAATTAGGATATTTATTATTCATTTAACATCACCTTCTTTAATAATTATTTTCGCTTTTTTAAAGTTCGGTTTGTTCATCCTTCGTTCCACCTTCTATTATGCTCATAATATAGAACTCATCTCAGAATTTTTGCAATGTATTTCAATTTATTCAGAAATAAAACATATTTTAAGATAACTTGCTATATTTTATGTTATTAATAATTCTTAAAACTAATAAAACATAAGCGGCAAATTCAATAAAATTGTTACAATGCCGGGTCGGATGAAAAAGTGAAAAAAATTTTTTCAACGCAATAGCAGAAAAATAATTAAATTTATTTTAATGGATTATCATAACATTATAATAGCGCCAGTGAAAGTTCAGGTATTACCAGCAAAAGAACCAGATGTATAAGGTCGCTGATGAAAAAAGGAGTTACTCCTTTGAATACCGCTCCGGTTTTAAGGCCCATTACTCCGCTGAATGTGAACACATCCAGACCTATAGGGGGGGTTATAAGCCCTATTTGTATAAGCCTTACTACAATAACGCCGTACCATATGGGATCAAAGCCCAATGCTCTTACAGTAGGCATAAGGATCGGCACTGTAAGAATAATGACAGCATACACATCAAGCACACACCCTGCTAAGAGGTAAAATATTACGATAAGTACCATAAAGCCTACTTTTGATAAACCGAGTGATGTAACAGTGTTACAGATGAAAAACGGTATGTCGCTTACAGTAATAAAGCGCATGAATATATATGCACCGGCTATTAATCCGATGATCATGGCTGTTGACATTGTAGTCTCAAGCACTGCTCCTTTAAAAGGGGCCCATTTAAGCCTTCTAAATGCCAATGCAATTATCATCGCACCAAATGCTCCCATCGCGCCTGCCTCGGTCGGAGTAAATATACCCGCATATATACCTCCTATGGCTATCAGAAACACCAGTATGACCGGACCGGTAAGCTTAAGAGATACCACTTTTTCTTTAAAAGTATGGTGTTCGCCCGTAGATTTGGCCCAGCCGGGTCTAATACGGGACATAATAATAATTGTTATTACATAGAAAAGTATTTGCAGCACCCCCGGAATAACGCCTGCTATAAAAAGTTTACCTATGGATTCCTGGGTTAGAAGACCGAAAATAATAAAAGCAAGACTGGGAGGAATCATAATTCCTATTGTCCCGCCTGCAACACATGTGCCTGCGGCAAAATCTTCTTTGTATTTGAACTTTTTCATTTCCGGCATTGCAATTTTCCCAATAGTAATTGCCGATGCCGAAGTATGGCCGCATACGGAAGCGAAGATTCCGCACGCTACAACTGTGGCGGCAGTCAGGCCTCCTTTAAGATTTCCTATCCATTTGGAGGCGCTTATGTAAAGATCTCTGCCAAGATTGGAATTGGAAATAATTGATCCCATCAATATAAATAAAGGAACCGTAGTTAAAGCAAGATCGGATATCTGGCTGTAAGGCTCTGTACCCACCATAAGAACTGCTTTTCTGTAACCTTCTATATACATATATCCTGCAAATCCGATAAGTGCCATTGCAAAACCTATCCAGACGCGCATAAATACCAGGATCAGCAGAATGATTATTCCGATTATTCCTGCAATTTCGGGACTCATGTTAATACCACCTTTTTAAAATTATTTTAATCATTCAATTTATAATTATTGCTTATTATCATCAGCATGCGGCAGCGGCATAAATGCGCATGTAACATCAATATCCTTCACAACTATGAATTTTATTAAAAAGAATAACGCAGTCAGCGCCATTAAAAGATAGGCAAAAGATGTAACCAGGTAAAACGGATATTGCGGTATCTCAAGTAATTGAGATCGCGATCCTAAAAATTTCACATCCATTGCTCCATTGAAGCTTGCATACGAAATAAATAAACTTATTATGAGTACAATGAGGTAATTAAACTGATAGAAATATTTCTGGATTTTTACAGGAAAGCGGCATACAACAAGGTCCACCTTAATATGGTTATCATTGAAAGCACACCATGCCAGACCCAGAAAACCGGCGCATATCATTATGGCAACGCTGATTTCATTGCTTCCGACTACTGCAATGCTGAAAAAAGCTCTTAAAATAACATCTGCTGCCGTCACTACCATCAAAGCGATCAGGGAAATGCCTGCCAATATAGAAGTGATAGTGACAATAGACTTGAGTATCGATTCAATTTTTTTCACGTCTAATCTCCTGCGCGTGTAAACAAATGCTACCACAATAGACAATTTAATTGTTACACGCAGTAATTTTAAAAAGACCGTAGAGATTCAGAGGCACAGAGAATTAATTATTAAAAAATTTTTGAACTTGAAATATAGTTTAAAACTCAGTGCCTCAATCTCTCTTCGGTAAACTATTCAAACCTGCTTCCGGGGAAGATATACATTAATTTATCCTACAGAAGTAAATATATTTATTTATATTTTTTTATTTTTGCCTGCATTGCTTCATAGACTTTTCTTGCCGGTTTGCCTTTGGCTTCGGTCCTGGCTATCCATTTTTCAATTGCTTCTTTACCGGCTGTATTTTTCCACTGATTGATCTGAGCAGGCTTAAGCTGTATAAATGTCTGGTTCATTTTTTTTGATATGCCAATAAACATTTTCTCAAGCTTAAGATCAGATTCAGCAACAGCCTTTTGATACCATGAATATGCTTCCACCAGGATAGCACGGTCTTCAGCAGAGAGCTTCTTCCATAAATCCAGGTTTATTAAAACTGCCATACCGCTGTTTCCGCATCCGCCCTCGCCGAACTGGACATGGTATTTGGTAACTTCATGAAGCTTGAATACACCAAGGGGTGGGTATGCAGTAATGATATGCTGTACAACACCTTTCTGCAGACCACTGTACCAGTCCATGGGGCCTGTCTGCATAGCAATACCGCCGCCGTATGTTGCCATTGTGCCGTAGTATCCGGTAGCTATGACCTTTTGTCCTTTCATGTCAGCCGGAACCCTTATGGGTTTTTTTACAGAATGTATCCAGTAAGCAGGCATTGGTCTTATGGATAGAATTCTTACGTTCTTTGCTTCGTTTTCCGCTTGAAGTTCAGGGAATTCATTTAATATTTCAGTATAAATACGGAATGCCTGCCAGTAATTCTTGAATCCCAACAGCGGCAGGTCATAAATTTCACACAATTCATGAATTCCCGGAGCTCCGCCTAAAAGATAAAGCGAAATGTCGGCTACTCCTGTGGAAACTCCCTTAAAGGTTTCGGGGAATTTTAACAAACTGCCGGCAAGGTAGTTTGTGATCTTGATCCTTCCCTTGGATTTCTCATCAACCATCTTTACAACATCTTTCCACAATGTTGTTGCTGGTGTACCGTCCGGATTCCAGTCATTGAATTTAAGATTAATGACTTTGCCCTGCGCATTGCTGTCAACTGCCAGCATTAATGCAAAAACTGCTGTTAGAATGAAGATTAGTGACTTTTTCATTCTTTACTCCTCCTGTTTTATTGTTTTTTAAAATATATAACAAGACTTAATAGTCTGGTTATTCATATTTTTATTTTATTGCTAATTTATAATAAAAATCCTTTCTGCTTAATAAAATATTAAAGCATTATAATTCATTGTATTTCGCAATTTTTGCCTGAACTGCTTCATATATTTTTTTTGCCGGTTTGTTTTTTGCTTCGGTCTTTGCTATCCACTTTTCAATCGCCACTTTACCGCCGGTGTCAATCCATTGTTTTACTTCATCCGGAGTAAGCTGCATAAAAATGTGTCCTGCCTTTTTTGCTTTATGGATAAAAAGATGTTGCATCGCAAGGTCTGCTTTAGCTATGGACTCTTGATACCAGTTATAAGCTTCTATTAAAATTGCACGGTCCTGTGTGGAAATTTTTTTCCAAATATCAAGATTTATTAATACAGCCATCCCGCTGTTGCCGCATCCGCCATCACTGAATTGGGTATGGTAAGTAGCTACTTTATTTAATTTAAAAATACCATATGATGTGAAATGTGTAATGATATGCTGTACAAATCCACTTTTTAAATCATTATACCAGTCCGCAGGCCCGGGCTGTATAGCAATTCCACCTCCGTAACTTGCCATCGAACTGTAATATCCGGTAGCAATAATCTTTTCTCCTTTCATGTCTTCCGGATTTTTAATATTTTTTTTGGTAGAATGTATCCAGTAAGGAGGCATAGGCCTTATAGATAAGATTCTTACGTTCTTTGACTCATTCTCTTCCTGGAGTTCGGGGAATTCATTCAGTATTTCGTTATAAATGCGGAATGCCTGTTCATAATTCTTAAAACCGAGCAGCGGTATGTCAAAAATTTCATTTAATTCATGAACACCGGGTGTCGCGCCTAAAAGGTATAGTGAAATATCGGCTATTCCTGTGGAAACCCCATTAAAGGTTTGCGGAAATTTCAATAAAGTACCGGAAAGATAATTGGTAATTCTGATTCTGCCTTTTGTTTTTTTTTCGACCATCTTTGCTACATCTTTCCAATACAGCGTTGCCGGTGTACCATCGGGATTCCAGTCATTGAATTTTAAATTTAAAACTTCTGACTCAGCAGTTTTATCGATATCTTTGCCGCATGCAGAAATCAAAGTGATTGCCAAGACCATTGATAAAATTAAATATGCGGTATTTTTCATGATGTTTGTGAATTTTATAATTATAAATTTTTTAAAAATGGCCGTCCCATACAGGTTTACCTGTATATATTTTTGGCTGTTCAATGCCTTGGAGCACTCTTATGGCGCCGTTTGCCATAGCTTCCATTTCAAATTCGCCCGCATATACTTTAACAGTTGCGATGAATTTTACCATGTTAGTAATCCGTTCAACGAGATATTTATCATGAGCTATACCTCCGCTTAGTAAAATTGCATCAACCTGACCATTTAGAACCGCAGCATAAGCGCCTATGTATTTTCCTATCTGATATATCATGGCATTATAGATAAATTTTGCTTTGGAATTACCTTTCTTGATTTCAGATAGGATTTCTTTTACATCTGATATGCCGAGATGATCAACAAGGCCGCCGTTTTTAGTGACACGGTCATATAATTCTTTTTCAGTATATTTACCGGAGAAACAGAGTTTGATCACAGCAGTTACGGGTAACGCACCTGCTCGGGTTGGTGCCATGGGACCATCACCGTTGATAACATCAGTAGAATCTATTATCCTTCCTTTAGCGTGGGCAGTTACGGAAATCCCGCCTCCAATGTGAGATATTATGAGGTTTAAATCCTCATAACGCTGGCCTGTCTCTGCTGCATATCGAATTGCATTTTCTTTCTGGTTAAGCGGATGGCCGCGGCTCTCACGGAACACACCGGCAAATCCTGTGATGCGTGCGAGTGGTTCGAATTCATCAACGTCCGGAGGATTCACAACGAATGACTTGCCGCCGTAAGTTAATGAAAAGTCATAGGCCAGCTGACTGCCGAGAATTGCCGGGTGTTTAACTGTAAATCCTACTCTTGCATGATCCAGTAAAGTGTCATTTATCATGTATGTTCCGCCTTCACAGCCGACAAGACCGCCGCCGCGTCCGACAAATGCATCAGTTCCATTAAGTGAGACGTTTTTTTTTACGAGTTCGTTTAAAATTGTTTCTTTGCGGTAAGGAAACTGATCGCTGATTTCCTTGAATTCGTTTAATTTATTGGCATCATGAGAAACATTTGCCGAAAATAGTTCTTCTTCTCCTTCAAAAAGCGCTATTTTCGTAGAGGTGGAACCAGGATTGATAGCAAAAACTTTATATTTTTTGGTCATGAAATTTTTTTTCAGAAAATTTACTTAAAATAATAATAATATAGTAATTGATGATAAAATCAATTTAATATTTTGCCGCGCAGATAGCTACCATTGATACGACGCCTACAATGTCATCGACAGGTGCACTGCGCGACAGATCGCTTATCGGCTTATTGAATCCCTGTAAAAGCGGACCGCATGCCGAAGCATGAGCAAAATTCTGGACGAGCTTAACACCTATATTGCCTGCATCAAGATCAGGGAATATAAGGATATTGGCTTTACCTGCAACGGTGCTCGGTTCCCTTACTTTTTTTTCTGCAACTGCAGGTGATATTGCAGAGTCAAGCTGCAGTTCGCCGTCTATCATGAGATCCGGCCTGCGGCTTCGGGCAATTTCAAGAGCCTGTAGAACTTTATTGACTCGCGGATGAGAAGTACTGCCTTTGGTAGAAAATGAAAGCATTGCCACGCGCGGTTCCCATCCCATCAGGCTGCGGATAGTGTCTGCTGAAGAGATCGCGATATCAGCAAGCTCTTCAGCTGTCGGATCAGGATTTACTGCACAGTCAGCGTGCGCCAGGAATTCGCCTTCAGAGCCTTTAAATCCCGGAATCGCCCAGATACCGACGCTTGATACAGTGGATATGCCTTCTTTTAAGCCGATTATCATTTGTGCAGCAAGTATTACTTCACCTGTCGTATGGTTCAATCCAGCCACAACGCCGTCGACTTCTCCTATCTCTTCCAGAATGAGAGCAAGATACAAAGGATCTTTCGACTTGCGTATCAGTGCTTTTGCCGGTAAATCTGTTTTGGTTTTTATATACCTGCTTATGTATAAATCGAGTTTCTCCAGATCTGTATTATCAATCAGTTCAATGCCATGGAGGGATATGCCGGTTTTTTCTGCCAATGCCGATATGATTTTGGTGTCGCCTATAAGCACAGGAAAAGCAATATTAAGATCAAGCGACTGCTTTGCTGCGCGGAGTATCTTTTCATCATCTGCTTCGGGAAATGCTATCTTCTTCTTATTAGATTTAGCTTTCTGATAAAGCCTGTCTAACAGCGTATTACTCATTTTGTAAGTTCTCTCCGTATATAATTCATGTAAAAAGGGCAGGGATGTGTTGAATCCCTGCCTTTCACTTAACGGTAAATATAATCTCCTGCCACATACTTTGGAGGAATCACAGGTATCTGAAGGAATGAATCATATTTTCCTCCAGTGTGTATTATATGTTTGCCTTTGTTATCTATATCCCAGAAGAAAGGCTCAAACCATCCTTCGCGCACATAATGCCCTGCGATCTGAACTCTTATCTGCTGGCCCTTATGCCACATCTTGCTGGTAGGATATATCTCTATGTCAATCGGTACGATTTCTCCCTGAGATAGCTTCTCATTTTTTGTATGAGTCTGTACAGGCTGAAAATCTTTGGATAGCTTCGGGTCCAGGGCACGCCTTGAAACTCTGATCTTGCCCCATGCGCCGGGATGAGGCTCTCCCAGTACGGATGTGGGCAGCCAGTTTCCCTGCTTATCCAGCTTCTGGACATTAACAAATATATCCATATCATTATGGCCTTCCGCTTCAACCCACATATGAAGTTTTAAGTATCCGGTGAGTTCCGTGTCTTCTTTAAACTTCATATCGAAGTTAATGATTCCTTTTTCACCTTCATAACTGATTTTTGATTCTTTGGTGATCGGATCAAAGCTCATCGAGGAATTAGAAGCATTGAGGTATAGCTTCTTATACTGAGTTCTTGCAAGCGGGAATTCCTTTTCAGGACGATCTGTCTGAAAATCATAATCAAATGCATCCATCACCTCGAGGCGGACTCTCGGGGTAAGCTCCCAGCCATTGTTGATATCCTTCAGATAACGCTCAAAGAAGCGTTTCAAATCTTCAAGATATTTGTTGCCATATGCATCCGGCCACTCGAATTCCCTGTGTGCCCGCAGCCATTTTTTTGGAGAACGTATCTTGCGGAAACATTCCATGGAGCCGCGAAGATGCATATGCTGCCAGCATGCTGTTAAATAAGTGGGTATTCTTATCTTTTCCCATCTTGGAATTTTATCCGCCCAGTATTCATTCATAAAAGGATATTTTTCTGCCATTGCCACATTATCATCAACATATCCCTGACCAACAATGGACGAGAGGATAAAATTATTAAATCCTAGGGCAGGGATTCCGCCTTCGAAAAGCGATTCACGATACAGGTCTCCTGTGCCTTCCCATGGAGCAATACAAACAAGGTGAGGGGGCTGTTCCGCGGCAATTCTGTACTGTGTCATGCCGACTCCGGAATTCCCGTACATGCCGATCCTGCCGTTGCACCATTCCTGTGTTGCCAGCCATTCAATGAAATCATAGCCGTCGCGGGCATCCTGGGTCCCGAACATGTTTATATCCCCCTGAGAATGACCGCAGCCGCGCGGATCTACGTTGGCAATTGCGTATCCCATGCGGCACCAGTAAGCCGGGTCTGCTGACTCAAATTTTGCCATACGGGAAACTGTTCCCGGAGGAACTCCGATTACCTGCCATTCATCCATACCTTCCCCGGGGCGCTTCCCGAAATAGCTCCATGAAACAATGCACGGGATTTTCTCTGTTACATTGACCGGCTTATAAATATCGGTGTAGATCTTAGTGCCGTCGCGCAGAGTTACCTCTACATCCTGATCACATACTATATAATCATTTGCCATTACAGTTCGCTGGTTGAATTCCGGGCAAAATCCGAAAGCAGCTCCGAGTATAGCAAAATCATTCACCTTGTCTTCCATGCCGGAGATTTTTTCATCTTCTGCAAGAGTTGAACTTGCAGCAATTTTTCTAAGTGTATCGGGCGGAACAGGAATCCTTGATTTCCTGTAAATGGTTTCCATCTCAACTCCGCCAATAATTTCTTTTTTGGATATTCTTTCAGCTTTCACTTCTTCCATGTTATTATGCTCCATTATTATCTGAATTATTCATTTTTAATATTCAGAATATATTTGTCCTTATTAAAACAAAGAATTTAATATTTAACCATCGAGCAGGCTTGCTACAAATTCAGCTGCCTCGCCGAATGTTTTCTTCCTCTTGAATTCCATATAATTAAGCTCAACGTCATATTCCGCTTCAAGTACGGTTAAAATCTGAACAATATTTACGGATTTTGCTTTTAAATCGGCTTCGAAGTTCGTATTTGCGTTCAGTTCTTCGGGTTTCTTCTTGAAAAGCTCAGCTGCCCGACTGATTATTTTGTTAAGAATTTCTTCTTTTAATTCCATTGTTTGACTCCTGTTTAATTACTGTATTTAATAACTATTGTTATTAGTTATCATTGCTTTAACGGAAAAATTATTTTATTGAAGGGAATGAAATATTTTTATACTTCTCCATTTTTTCTTTAATTATTTCCTTGTTTTCCATGACTTTTTTCATTCCGGCCTGAATTTCGTACATATGCAAGGCGCGCCCTTTTTCAATGGTGCGGCATTTTAGCAATCCGTTCTCAGCGACAACAAATTTCCATTTTCCATTTTCGTCTTTCTGTATGTCTCCGCCGGCCCCGCATACCTGGCATTCAACAGGCCACTGCACGCCGTCCCAGTGAGGTTCTCCGAGCGAAAGGCTGTTGGAGTGACATACCGGGCACCATCCGTCATTTTTATCACCCAGCCATTCGCGTTTTTCAACCGGAGTATGTATTGCCTTTACCAGGTTTTTACCCAGCAGGCGCGCACGCTCAATCAGGTCAGGCTGCAGAACGACTGCGCCAGGATTAGTGCATTTTGTTCCAAGTATCTGATCGACGATCTGAATAGATTGAGTGAACATCGTTGCCTGAATTCCTTCAAGAGCCATTGACTGCCAGGCACGCGTCGATCCGCCCATTGAAATTACGGCGCCGACCCTGTCTTTAATGCCTTTAACGCCGATCTCTTTTAAAAAAGCGGCTTCATATGGCAGGAATCTGTTTGTAAAACTGATGTAAATGCCTGCAGGCATAAGATCATATGTCGGGACAGCTATTATAACGCCGTCCTGTACAAGGAATTCTTTCATTATAAGGTCCATGTCATCTTTGCCGTCCCATACGCAGAATGGTTTTTTCCCGCCCATTGCCATGTTTTTGGTGCAGCTTTCGCAGCCGGTGCAATATTTAATATTGAAGTCATGCAGATTTATCATTGTGACTTCAGCGCCTGATTCCCTGCATACAAGTAATGCTTCCTTCAGCAAAACTGATGAATTGCCGTTTTTCCTGCCTGCATGAATACCCATTACTTTCATTGTTTATTTTTCCTCAAATATATATTTTTTTGAAAATACGCTTTAAATACATAGAAACCATTTATTATCGACGATTAGGGCTTGGAAAATTTTAAATATGATTTATACTTCTCAAGTTTCTGGGGAATTGTATCCATTCCCGGCTTTGGGGCAAGCGTCCTGCCCATATCTTCAACATGCATGAATTTGCCTGAAAGCAGCATGTGTGAATGCTTCGCTTCCTCTTCTGTAAGTACAAATTCAACCTTATCTCCGTTTACTTTCAAAGTTCCGATTACTCCGCAGGTTGCGCAGACAACTTTTGAAGTACTGCCTTCGATATGAAGGACTTTTGTATGGCATACGGGGCACATTCCCTGTTCGCCTATATATGCTGCTTCTTCAACCGGATTTTTCAGGCTTTCTGCAACATGGCGTCCGGATTTTCTTGCTCTCTCTATAGCTTTGTCGTTCAGCAGAACGGTAGCAGGAAGAGCTGTCCAGTCGACCAGTATCTGGTCTACGACCTTCATCTGGAAGGGCAGGGTGAATATGTTAAGCAGGGGAAGAGCAAGAGTTGTCCAGTCGCTGCCGCCGACTGCAATAAGGGAAGCAACTCTGGGTTTGAATGCTCTTTCATCAGGACCTGTACCCTTTGTGATTCCTTTTTCTTCGCGGATTTTTTTTGCTATCAAACGTATTGCCATATCGTGCGAAGGCCCGAATCTGTCGTTAAGTACTTTTAAAAGACCCTGCGGCATTTTTTCATAGATCGGGGAACCGAGAATAAAGCCGTCGCATTCCATAATTTTTTCATCTATAAAAGCTAAATCATCATCTTTGATGACACATTTTCCGCTGCCGCCTTTTTCCATAAGATCAATAACGCATGAATTGCATCCGGTGCAGGGTTTAATCTTAAGGTCCAGGAGTCTAACTATTTCAACCTCGGCGCCTGTTTCTTCAGCTCCCATGAGAGCTTCCTTTACTAATATCTCGGTATTGCTGTTTTTTCTTCCGCATGTTAATCCAAGAACTTTCATGTATTTCACCTATAATTAAATTATAATTTAATATATTTTGACGCATTTTCACCAGCTATTCTTCCGCTGTTGATTGAAAATCCCATTGTATTCCCCGGCAGAACAAATACGTAGCTGTCACCGTAAATAGTGCATACGTCCACACCTGAAGCATAAAGGCCTGGCATTACTTCCCAGCTTTTATTTAATACTTCAGCTTTATAATTAATTTTTATCCCTCCGAGACTTCCGTATGCACCAGGATAAAATTTTGCAGCGTAGAACTTTGGTGTTTTTACAGGTCTCAAATATCTTCTATCTTTGTTGAAATGTTCATCCTTTCCGTTTGCACAGAATTTATTATATTCATCAATAGTGTCCTGAAGTCCTTTAGGAGTAATCCCGGTTTTTTTAGCAAGCTCTTCTATTGATTCGGCTGCAAATATTGCTTTACAGCCGCTTTCAACAGCCGCTTTGAATTTTTTATCGAAGTCGGTTACTTTTGTGGTATTAAAGACTACACTGATTACGTCAAAGCCGGTTTCTTCCATGTATTTTTTATTGGCTTCATCGAAAATCGCAAAAGCACATTTGTCCTTTTGTATAGATATCGCATTGCCGGTATATGTAGAATTACCTGTCAGACCTTCATTCATGAAACGCTCTCCAAGTACGTTTACAATAAGATGAGGCTGCCGCAGTGATTCACTGAAGTCCGGTGCAAGAGTCATTCCTCCGCCTTCAATCATGTGGATCAGTTCCATGTGCATTTCAGTAGACATAGCGCCTGCTTCCCAGGCCATTCTTACTCCGTCCCCGTTGCAGCCAGGAATCCTGAATGAATGCATATCTTTGCCGAGTTCATAACCTGTATATTTTTTAACCATTTCAGGATTATCTCCGAATCCTCCGGTTGCTATTATTACAGCTTTTGCTCTTATCTGTATCTCATCGCCCGACCTGTCTTCCGCGAGGAGGCCTGTTATTTTATTGTTTTGTTTTATCAGTTTCTTAACCGGGGTCTGAAGATTTATTTCAACTCCGAGCTGTTTTGCCCGCTCTGTCATTTTTTTTATCATCGTGCCTGCTGCCATTGGTCCAGGTTCGCCGCCTTCGGGTTTAACTATATGCCAGGTGTATTGTGCTCCTGGAAAATAAGATGCTGGCTCAGCAAATACAACACCCATCTTTTCAAGCCAGTCGATTGTATCTGCGGATTTGTCGATATATGCCCTTACAAGTCTTGCATCTACACGCCAGTGAGTATAATTCATGAAAATATCAAATGCTTCGTCTTTGGTCAGGCTATGCTGTTTTATGCGCTGAAGCCTGGATTCGACTCCCAGCGGCCCCATTCCCATGTTTGCAGCGCCACCGGTAGTAGCGCCTTTCTCAAATATTGCCGTCTTCCCACCGCCTTCTGCGGCAGATATCGCGGCCGCAAGCCCGGATGCGCCTCCGGCTATTACGGCAACATCGATTTCTTTTGTTTTCATAGAATAGCTCCTGTTTTAAAATTTTTGCGGGTAGTAATGAACTATGATTGATTTCATCATTCTTTAGAAATTTTAAAAATCTTACTTCTAAATATTGTGTATAAAATAAGTCATCTTTTATGCTTACCGGTATTTTATCCGGTTTATTGAGAATTTTTGCTTTGGTTAGTATATTCTGTTTTTCATTATAGAGTTTTTTACAGCATGAAAATTGTTTGACTCCATATATATGGTTGAGGGCAATGAATCTAATTGCATGTAGGTATAATTGAAAATTATAATCCTCTATTGTGAAAATCTCAAATAAAAAATATTTTATTATCAAATTCATAAGATGTATTAGTAAGGAAAATTTTTTTAAATGACAATTATACTTCACAACTGTATAGTATAATTGTCAATCAATTTTTTTTAAATATCAGTAATTTTAAGTATTTTCAAATTTATATGGTTATCGAACTAAAGCAAAATAGAATTAGAGTGCGTCCTAAAATGTATACCGGTAAGAATATGGCTTTAATTTACTATGAATATTCAATTTTAAGACGCACTCCTTAATAAGGAGGAATTACGTTTTAATTTACGATGCCTTCGCATTTTTTATGCCAGTTATTTTTAGCAATAGATTTAAGACATCGGAAATGGTTAAATAAAAATCTCATTAAATATATATCATTTAATATAACTGTAAACTTATAAAAATGATTAAATCAAATGAAATTATTGATTGACATTTATACTATCCGGTTGTACAGTATATATGTCAATCAATAATTTTTAAATTTTCAAAATATTGTTTTGACTGCCTCTCAAAACTTAGGCAATAATAGTATGTAAATTTATCTTAAGAAATTATATTGACTTAAAAAAACAGATGTTTTTCCCATTCAAAGAACAAATGTAAATACGAAATATGTAATTTTAGAAATAATCGCATACAGTATGAGGCTGATCCATATGAAAGCAAAGAAGTTTAAAAAAAAGTTAGGCAGGCAATCAAATGAAGTTTCTGAGCGAACAAAAAAGAAAATAATTATGGCATCTCTTAAAATTTTTGCACAAGAGGGTTTCTTTAATGCGAAATTAAGGGATATAGCTGCTCTTGCCGGAACGACACATAGTCTTATACGGCATCATTTTGGCTCAAAAGAGGATTTGTGGAAAGCTGTAGTCGATTACGGGACGAGTATGCATGCAGATCGATTAAGACAAATTATTAACGAGTCAGGATTAATAGATCCTGTAGAAATACTTAAAAAATTTATCAAAACATATATAACTGCAACTGTGAGAAATACGGAACTATCGAAAATACTTTTACACGATAACAGCAGGACAAGCCCTCATCTTGATTATTTATGGGAAAAGCAAAAAGAAACTAATGATGTTGCGAGACCGATTTTTAAACGCGTACAGGCAAAAGGATATTTTAAAGATTTTAATAACGAAAGCTTTACTGTTTATGTCAGGGCGCTGGTCGAAACACCTATCGCAACCTGGGATTTGACCAATAAAATGTTCGAGTATGATATCCGTTCCGAAAAAGGTATAACATTACACACAGAAAGAGTAATTAATTTTCTTTTTAAAAAAGATTAATAAATTGCATTATTCTTAATTGACGGCTATCCAATTTCCCCAAGAGATATATTGCTCCGCCACGTCCCAAATTCAAGTTTAAAGTGCAACAGGAATAATAAGAAAATAATAGCCTCATAGGAATACATCCATAGGATTGAATCGACGAAGA
>JAFGSG010000133.1 GCA_016934735.1 Spirochaetota bacterium
CTTATCATTGCTCGTTTATATACAATAATATATACTACAATAATAATATTTTAAATGCTTATTATTCTGCCGTAGGCTTCATCTAACATATATATTAGCTTGCATATTCCTATCTGTAATTATTCCTGTATGTAGGAATGAAATGTCTGAATATAGGAATAAATTTAAAAAATGGATATATATAGGCAGTAAGGATGTCTATATATAGGTATTTTATTTTAATACAAAAGAGTATTTTATAAATATCTTACTAATAAAAAACTATTATAGTTCTAAATTATCAAGCATATTTTTTTCAAGACCGAGTTCCATAACTTTGCCGTATGGAAGGAGCCAGATCTTTTTCGAAATATTCCATTTCCCTCCTGCGGCTATAATAAGTTTTCTTAGGTAAATGTTATTGAATTGAATTTTTATACTGACAAGCTTATTGTACGGAATTCTTCTGCTTCTCACGGTTATAGGTTTTTTATCCAGGATAATCTCTGCTGTTTTTATGCGGCAGTTTCTGGAGGTGTCTATTTTATACCTTATGCAGATAAGGTTTTCCCCGTATTTCTCCATCCATTTCTTTGTGCCGGGCTGTCCGGGCTTCACTATCTTCTGAGTTTTCATAATAATTTTTGATGATAATATTTCATAATTTATCAGCCGGGCTTTTAATGCCGAGTCCGCCTTTTTTCATTACGTGAGTGTAAATCATGGTAGTGTTCAGATTCTCATGGCCGAGAAGTTCCTGTACTGTCCGGACATCATATCCGTCCTCCAGCAGATGAGTGGCAAAGGAATGCCGCAGAGTGTGGCAGCTTGCCTGTTTGCTTATCCCTGCTTTCTGCATTGCGACTTTGACCGCTCTTTGCAGAACCGATTCGTCAAGGTGATGTCTGCGTGTGATGCCGCTGCGCGGATCAACAGATAATACAGAAGAAGGGAAAACATATTGCCACGCCCATTCCCTGCTGGCATTTGGATATTTTTTTTCAAGGGCGAAAGGCAGATGTACTTTTCCCAATCCTGCCGCAATATCTTTGCTGTGCAGAATTTTCACTTTTTCAAGGTGGTCTTTAATGGGAGAAATGATCGTCTCTGGGAGTGCTGTAACACGGTCTTTTTGTCCTTTACCGTCTCTGACAATAATCTGGTTATAATCAAAATCAATATCTTTAACGCGCAGGCGAAGGCACTCCAGCAGGCGGAGTCCGCTACCGTACAGCAGATTTGCCATTATCCGGTGTATTCCGGATAATTCAGATAAAAGTCTTTTTATTTCTTCTCTGGAAAGTACAATAGGTATTTTTTTCGGTTTCTTTGACCATATGAGGCCGTCAAGATTTCCGATCTCTTTTTTTAAAATTTGTTTATATAAAAAAATGACCGCGCATAGCGCCTGGTTTTGCGTGGAAGCAGACACATTTTCTTTCAAAGCGAGATATGTAACGAATTCGTTGATCTCCTTTTCAGCCATTTTTTCAGGATCATGCATGTTATGGAAATAAATAAAACGTCTTATCCACTCAATATAGGATTTCTCAGTCCTTATGCTGTAATGCTTTCCGCGTATTGCGGCCCTGACCCGTTCAATAAGAAGGGTGCTGTTTTTATAAGTCTGTGCTGTATCCATTTTGTATTTTTATTATAATAATACAAAAAAATATTATATGATAGGTATAAATTATAAGACAGTAAAAATTAATCAACCAAATATTTGTAAAAAATTTATAAAATTCGCAAATATAATTTTAACAATAATAATTTTATTTATCCTATTCTTCCATCCTGCTTTTAGAGCTTATTTCAGTAGATAGCTCATCCATGATCTGACTGGATAATATCTATGGAGCCGGTGACATGGATGTAGCCAAAACCGCGTAAAACAGGATGTTTTTTACGCGGTTTCGAAATATATATTATCCAGTCAGATCATTAGCAGAATTATTTGGCATCTACTGAAATAAGCTCTTAGAAGTCAATTAAAATGATTACATTAAATATTTTATAAATAGTTTCTGTTTTTTTAATCCTGCTGAATAATACTTGACTTCTTTTTTATATCCTAAAAATCTCACATACTTAGCAACAAAAATTTTCAATAAAACATTGTCATGAATTTCGAAAGAATTAAAAAAATACTGAATAAGCCGGCTTCTGCTCTCGGCGGGGTAATTCTGTTTATCCTGCTGTTTGTTTACGGACTTGTGAAAAATCTGTCCATGGAATACATGGGCAACACAAGCAGACAGGCGGAACAATATATTTTAGATAATTTTTTAGGCTATATACTGCTTTACCTTCTTAAAATATTCGCAGCATATATAATAATCGGGATAATAACAGGACTGGCTGCGCTTTTTATAACAGAATCATTTCTTAAACTCATAAAAAAGAGCATAAATTTCAGAAAAAGACTTATCATCAATTTTTTTGCAAGCGGTATAATCTTTATTATTTTTTTCTTTAAGGATATAACCCTGTATCCCCAGGTCTATATTAATAATTTTTATGTAAGAAATCCTTTTAATGGATTCATTGTAGATTTATTAAGCGATAACACGACTCCTTTTTATTTTACGGTAATGCAGATATGTTTACTTGCTATCATCGCATTTTTCATTATAGTATATTTGAAAAGAATATCCGGCAGAGTCAAAATATTTATAACAAACCGCAAAGTTATTTATTGCTTGTCTGCCCTGGTGCTTATAATAATTGCTTATAGCTTTATTGACTTTCAAAATACAGATAAATTAAATATTGGAAAACCAAATATACTTATTCTTGCTTCGGACGCTTTAAGGCCGGATCATTTCAGCGGATACGGCTATTTCAGGAAAACCACTCCGAACATTGACCGTCTTATCGGAGAAGGCGTATCATTCAAAAATACATTTATTGAAGTCCCCAGGACCTTCCCTTCATGGGTCTCATTACTTACCGGACAGTTCGCATCAACTCACGGCATACGGCACATGTTCCCTGCATCAAGGGACCTTAACAGAAATTTTAAAACCATTGTAAAGGAATTGAACGGGCACGGGTACAGCACTGCCGTTATAGGCGATTATGCGGCAGACATATTTTCCAGGATCGATTTGGGATTCGGCAAAGTTGATGCGCCTTATTTTAATTTTAATATGCTGCTGGAACAGGTGATACTGGATGCTCATTTCGGGCTGCTGCCTTTTATTACAGGAAAAGCCGGGCTTGTAATTTTCCCGGTTCTTAAGGATTCAGCTTATTTCTGCCCGCCGGAACTGATTAAAGACAAAGTCATAGATGCTGTTAAGAAATCGAAGAAGCCTTTTTTTATTACAACTTTTTTCTCGTCAACGCATTTCCCTTATTCGTCTCCATATCCTTATTACAGGCTTTATTCAAAAAAAGGCTACAACGGGCCTTATAAATATTTTAAACAGCGTATAATATCCCTTGAAGAAACAGGAGAGTCCGCTGTTTCCCCCGAAGATATTGAGCAGATAAATGCTCTTTACGACGGGGGACTTAAAGCTTTCGATGATGCTGCGGGCGAAGTGCTGGATTATCTTTCTGAAAGCGGAATTATGGAAAACACAATAATTGTTTTGCTTTCCGATCATGGCGAGAATCTCTATGAGGCCTCTCTGGGCATGGGGCACGGTGAGCACTTCAGAGGCCGGAATGCAGTAAGAATTCCATTCATTATCAGGCATCCGGGCCTGAACGCGGCAAAGAACACGATAACTGAAACAGTGAGGGCTGTCGATGCAGCACCGACGATCCTGGATATGCTGAATTATCCTGTACCGGATTTTATGGAAGGCGTTTCCCTTCTGCCGTTAATAAAAGGTAAAAAAAATAAATTGAACAATCTTCATGCATTCGGGGAAACAGGAATATGGTTTGATAATTCGGATGATAGTCTTTTTTTTCAGAAACTGCGCATCATGTATCCTGACATTACTCTTTTAAGCGAAGTGGATATGCATTTCGATAAGCAGATCGTTTTAAAGGATGATTACCGAGATATTATTAATCTTGCCAAGCACAGATACGTGTTTGACGGCAGATATAAATTGATTTATATGCCCTTAAGGGATAAGGTCATATATGAACTTTACGATACATTGCGCGATCCTGAGGAGAAAAAGAATATTGCCGCATCCGATAAAAAAAATTTTTCGAGACTCAGGAAGACATTATTGGACTGGATCGGCCGGAACGGCGATGTAATAATAAAAAAAGACTATGTGTTTCCGGTGTTGAGATATTAAGACTATATTATTAAACCGGTAAGACGATCGGATTTAAATCAATTTTAAGGCAACATGGATGTTGCCGACCGCCGAAGAGCCCACGGATGGGGTATTTGAGGCGGAAAATTGATTTAAATCCGATCGTTTTACCGGAAATGTTAAAAGATTATTACTAAAAGTCACTTAAGATGAATAATTTAATTTGTGAGATGACTTGTAAAAAAATATGCTGACAATAAACATAATTAAAAATCAAATAAATAAGTTACGCTTTCTATACAGGCCGGTAAAATATATTTTTATCGCGGCACTGTCTGTTTTTATCCTGCTCCTCGGCTTTCTTATCTTCTGGTATAATCACTGTTTGTTCCCGTATGATCAGGATTTTCTGCAGCAGATATATGATTCTGCAGAGTATAAAGGCAATGATCTTGAAAAAGTTGAATTCGATCTTATAAGAGATATCGGGAAGGTCAGGTTTAATAAACAATTAACCAAAAAGGATCATGAATTTTTAACTTCGTCCGGTTTGAGAACAAATGATTTCTACATAGACGAAAATCCTTATGGCCGGAATCATCCGCATAATTTGAAATATTCAACAGGTAAAATATTTTATTATACATATCAGAAGAATGCGCTTGTGTTAAAAAGTGATTCAAGCCTTTCTATTCGAATCGGGAAGAGCAGTTCGAATGCGCGTTTTGTTGAATTTGACGCTGTATTCCCGGGTTTCGGTGAAACTCACGAGGGAACCGTCAATGTGTACTTTACTTCGCACAACCGGAGAACACTGCTGAGTAAAAGAATTCAGCGCGAAAACAAGCCCGACATCCGGCCTTTCAGATATTCAAATATACTTTCCTCAATATCATTTTATTTAAAACATCCGGGCAGAAGCGTGCTTACGGATAAAGCAGGCTGGGAAAAGATGCGCGTTGATCTGCCTTCCGGGCATGGCGTGCTCGAGATTGAGTTTAAATCCGACGGCATACAAAGCGAAAATAATTATTTGTTTCTCGGTTCCCCTGCTGTTTATTCTGTTCATACAGATAAAAGAAATGATCATGTTAATATAGTTTACCTGATCTTTGACACGTTTGCGAAAAATCATATTGATCTTTATGAATATTACGATATTTTCAGCAAAATGACGCCTTATGAAGCATACAAAAAACTCGGCAGTCGTAAAATTATTACTCCTGCGATTGATAAATACACTGACAAAATATGCCTTTTTGAACATATGTTTACCGCAGGCCAGGTTACAAGGCCTGCGATTGTTCCGTTATGGACTTCCCAGACCTATACAAAAAGCCGCCTGCCGGTATTCAGGAATATTGTGACTGATGAAAACAGGGAAGAATTTAACAAGCTTGGTTTTGCTTCACTGGGTGATGAGCTTTCAAAGCATGGATACTTTTCAAAGCAGATAAGCTGCAATGCCCAGGGCCACGGCGTTTCCGGCGTAGGTGTTGATCTCGGCTTTGATGAGAATTACGACTATACAATGGAAACAACCCAAAAGCCCGAAAATTTCCGCCGCATTATGGAATTTCTGAAGGAGAATCAGAACAGGAAATTTTTCCTGTATTCACATATCAATGTCCCGCATAGCCCAAAATGGATCCCCATGAGATATTTTTTATCGGCTCTGCCGGATTCGCGTTTCAATATCAGATCTGCCACGATGCTTGGGAATATCCGGTATTTGAACGATTCCCTTGCCAGGATTATGGGGACTATTGAGAAGCTCAGGCTTTTAGAAAATACAGTGGTTATAATTACAGCAGACCACAGCGGCGGACGCCCTGCTTTTTTCAGAGGAGAAGTTACGGATAAAGATATAAAGAATTCGATGAGAGAGCCGCAGTCTGTGGCAGCATTTCACAGCAGGGCGATCTACAGCAGGGAGGGCAGACAGCACCTTTTTAACTCGTACATGAACATTCCATGGCTGTTGGTCAAACCGGATAATCTGGACTTCCAGCCGGGTAAAATTGATTCGTTTATCAGCAGTCTCGACATCAGTCCTACGCTTTTGGATATTGCTTTAAATAAAGAAAATCAGGGATTTTCAGGCAAAAGCTTTAAAAATCTGCTTCAGAATAATAGCCAGAGGAACAAAACATTTTCCGGATTTATACCGCTTGTGGGAAGATTTCAGCGTGGATTTATTATCGACGGGAAATATAAATACTGGATAAATCTACAGGGCTTATACAAATACAGGACAGAGAACAAGAAGAAGTATATAATGCAGCAGGAATATCTTTATGATCTGGAGAACGATCCATACGAACTAAACAATCTCGTGCATGATTCATTGAATAATGGCCTGCTCAATAAAATGCGCAGGATATATCTTGAACGATACATTGATTATCCGGATAAAAATTTTATTCAGATATCGCCGTCTGTAAAAGACAGGATAAGAAATTACTCAATAACAGCATCATGTCCAAATGGTAGGATAATATATCCTAAAATTTACGGCGATGAGATAATATACAGATTTAAATCGGACAATGAAATTATTTTTACCTGCGCAGTAAAAGACAAAGCTGTCTTTTTCAGCTTTGAAACAGATCCGGCAGATTCACCGTTAAAAATCGGCATTTATAGGAACGGAGTGCTGATGGATCCAGCGAATATTTTTACATCAGTCGAATTTATTAATGTTTTCGGCAATCCTATTCAGTTAAACGATAGGAACGATTTTTATTTTGCTCGCGAGCCGGGTAAAACCGGGCTTGAAATAAAGGAAATGCCTATAGAGTCGGTTTACTATTCCAGAATCCCGCTTAATTACTGGATGGAGATGAACCTGAGCGATAAGGATATTATACTCAGCCCGGGCATAAAGGAAGTGCTTAGGGGATGGGGCTATATACAGTAACAAGGCACGATTTATGCTTGATTAATTTACAGCTCATATGATAAAAAGTATAATCCGCTTATATATAAAATTGAGAACAATTATATTTTAGAATAGTTTTTAAATATGATATAATTACGGGAAAAATACATGAAGATAAAATTTTGGGGTGTAAGGGGATCTATTCCGACTCCGCTTTCGGGCGAAACGATCAGAAAAAAAATAAAGAAAGCGCTTACTCTCGCGTCTCCTGCCGATATCTGCTCCGAGGAGTCAATAGATAGATTTATCGATACGCTCCCATACTCGGTGAAAGGCACGTACGGGGGGAATACCACGACTTTTGAGGTAATGACCGACAGCGGCGAACTCTTTATAATCGACTGCGGTACAGGACTGAAAGGCCTGGGCATGGAACTGGTCAAAGGCGACTTCGGCAAAGGCAACGGGTATGCCAATATTCTGTTAACGCATACGCATTGGGACCATATACAGGGTATTCCGTTCTTTCTGCCGTTTTTTATTAAAGGCAATAAATTCAATATATATTCTCCATACGAGGACTGCAGGGAAAGAATCGAATATCAGCAGGTTTTTACTCATTTTCCTGTTAATCTGGATTATATGCTAGCCACCAAAGAGTTTATCACTCTTGAAAAGGAATCGGATTTTTATTTAAACAATATCAGGATAGTAAATAAAAGGATGCGCCATCCCGGTGGAGCTTTCGGATACAGAATAGAGGAAAACGGGAAAAGTTTTATTTATACGAGCGACTGTGAATTCAATATTGACGAAATGTTCGATATTGACACATACAAGGATTTTTTCTATAATGCGGATGTAGTAGTTTTCGACACCCAGTACACATTTGACGAGTTCATCAATAAAATCGACTGGGGGCATTCTCCTGCCACTATTGCCATTGATATTGCCTCAAAATTCAATGTAAAAAAACTGCTTCTTTTCCACCACGATCCGGATTACAGCGATGAAAAATTAGACGATGTTCTTTCTAATGCCAAAGCGTATATGGGTATTAATCAAAAAAAGATCGGATCACTGCAGCTCGAGATTGCCCGCGAAGGTATGGTAATAGATTTATAAGCTTATAATTATTAAGGGGCTGTCCCAAAAAAGCTCGCCGAGTAAATTTCGTGAATGTTAACTTGTCTAAAACGCTCATTTCGATACAATTTTGCCGCTTTCAGCGCCAAAATCACTCAATGAGCGCAGCGAAATTTGTATCGAGGCGACTTTTGAGACAGCCTCCATATGTAAAAACTCATTTATCTTCTTAAAGTTCACCTTCCTGGTTTATTTCAACACTTTGAAAAATAATACCCCGCTTACGCCGAAGGCGGAAGCTGTCTTTATATATTTTTTTACCGATTTTCAATTGGGTATGTCCTGCTGAATAGTCTTTCTGGTAAAAAATATTCAAATGTCCCATTTTTACAATTCTTCCGTCTTTTTCCTAAGTATATATAGAACAAATAAAATATATATAAAATAATTTTTTAAGTATTTATTTCGCAACCTCAAATGAAGGTACTGTATAGCTGGTATCGGTGTCAGAAACTGATATGTTACTCAGAATCACACGCTGTACCAATATAGGAGACTTCAGGAGTATTGGGGAAACAAAAATATGTGATACCCTTGTATGCAGCCACGATTTTTCTGCTGTTTCAGGGTATAATGCAGGCGTGACATTGGAACGTCCTGATACAATTATGTATGAAGCGAGAAACTGCGGTTTAAATTATAAATTGCAGAAATAAGAATATAAATTTTTTTCGCTTCCTGTTTTAATAATTATTTAATTTATGGAGGATGATAGAAGTATGAAAAATCCAAGACGTGGTTATCTCGTAAGGACGTTAATTTTCCTTGCTCTGTTAATCGGTTTCCTTTATCTTGATAGGCTTGCAATCACTTTTATGATGCCTGCTATCATGCCGGATCTGCAGTTGACAAATTTCCAGGTCGGGCAGATCAATTTAACTACTACGCTGTTTCTTGCCATATCCGGTATAATTTTCGGTATGGTCGCAGACAAAACCGGGAAAAGAAAATTCTGGCTTGCTTTGCTTTCCATCTTAACTTCCATTTTCGCCGGATTATGTATATTCGCAACTTCATTTGAAACGTTATTTCTTTTCAGGGCATTGGTTGGAATCGCGGAAGGTCCCCTCCTTGCTTTAACTTATACGATGATAGGACATGAAGACCCTGAGCATTATGGATTAAACATCGGAATCATTGCCATGACAATCGGTATATGTGCCAATATCCTTGGCCCGGTTATGGTCACACAGTTAATCAGTGTTGTTGACTGGCAATGGACATTCCTGCTAAGCGCAATTCCGGGTTTTATTGTCTCTCTCTGTATATTGAAATGGGTGAAAGAAGTAGAGATTTCACCGGAAGAACGGGAAAAATCCAAGGCACAAAATATCGCACAGTTCCTGCAGATATTTAAATACAGGAATTTAGTAATCTGTGTTATTATCGGCATGTTGCATATGACCGCATATTGGATTGTACTTGTGTACGGTCCTCTCTATTTGACCAAGGTCGTAGGGCAATCCGTTGAAAAGATGGGTGTTATCACATCATTGGCCGGATTACTGGTATTCCCCTGGACGCTGATCATGCCTCTTACAGACAAGGTCGGCCGCAAGCCTGTATTATACCTGGCTTATTTTTTCTGTATCATACCTTTCCTTGGCATTATATTAGGCGGCGGATCGACGGTAACAATAGTATTATATGTAGTCTTTGCCATGCTGCCTGCAGTTTTTACCCCCATCTGGAGCGGTGTTATCCCTACAGAAAGCCTGCCGGAACGATTACAGGTCAGCTCCAGTACAGTTGTTATCGCAGCCGGCGATATTGTTGGAGGCGCTATTATGTCTGCCGCAGCAGGTAAAATTGCAGATATCTATGGATTGACTTCTATCTTCATTATCGGTGCTGTTTGTATGGCTGCCTGTTTTCTGCTCGTATTCGCTTTGAAAGAAAGCAATCCAAAGTTGGTAGCAAAAAAAGATGCCCTTGTAGCAGCCAATTTATAATCACGCAGGATAAAGTCAGCTGTCAAATATTAGCAGTTTCCTGAAGACAGGAAACTGCTAAGTTATACATGGAGGTATCGCTATCATTGTCTTTATTTGTAAGGTCAACCTGCGGGAAAAAGGCATTATCTCAATAAAAAATTATTAAATGTCCATTTTTTACAAGTATTAAATAATACCCCTATGTATATATAAATCAAAGATGTAAAATAGTATTTTGAGTATTATAAACAACAGGAAAATAAAATATCAATAGGAGTTAGAATGATGAATGTGTACCAGGCTGTTGCATGCCAGACTGCTTACCAATCTGCACATACCAAAGATGAGCTTAAGAAAAATATCGATCATGCATCAGATATGATTAAATGTGCTGTATATAGTGTCTGTTTTAATGACCCGGTCAAGTTAATTGCATTCAGCGAGTGGGGGATTCCAGGTGTTCCCGGGCCTGTCATTGAAGACTGGAGAAAAATATCAGTTACAATTCCTGGCCCGATTACGAATCACTTTGCTAAACTGGCTAAGGAATTAAATACATATATTATTCCCGGGAGTTGGCCGGAATATGATGATAAATATAAAAAGGCGATCTTTAATACTTGTTTTTTAGTCGGGCCGGAAGGTTATCTTGCGAAATACCGCAAGGTTAATCCAGTTCCTATGATGGAATTAAGTTTATCACCCGGTGAAATGTTAAATGATGGATATGACCTGGAGAAAAATCCTTTATTCCCGGTTGTTAAAACAGAAATCGGCAATATAGGCATGTATATCTGTTATGATTCGTTTTTCCCTGAGGTTGCACGGCAATTAGCGTATAATGGAGCTGAAATACTTGTCGGCGTTAACGCCATTTTCTATCCGGCTGGTGACAGGTTCCTTGACTATATGAATTCATGCAATAAGGTGAGAGCTTTTGAGAATATGTGCTATGGGCTATACGTTAATGGCGGTGCATCTATTAGTCAAACTAAGTCAATTTGCGAATCCGGTTGCAGTCAAATAGTGGATTACCAGGGAAGAATTTTATCTATTATAAACGGAGCCGGTGAAGCTATTACATCAGCTACATTTAATATAGATATGCTGAGACATTACCGGACAGCACTTATGGATGCTAATCTGCTATGTCAGGTAAGAAGCGAAGCTTATGATTATTTGAAAACACCCAAGATTAAAATGCATCCTGAATTTTCAGAAAGAGACATATTAATGTATGAACGTGAAAAAATACGGGCAGCAGATCAGGAGGATTTTTATTCATCGTTTTATCCTAAGGAAATGCGGGCGATGAGGCATTCGGAAAAATGGTGGAAAGGAGTATGATGTGATAGATAATAAAATAAAAAGTCCATATTCACCGGTAGTGATTTCCAACGGTTTGATATTTGTTTCAGGTCAACTGCCACTGGATATTAAAACCGGAAATATTGCTGGAAATGACATAGTATCTCAGACAAGACAGGTTTTAACGAATATGGACATTGTGCTTAATGAAGCAGGTCAGTCCTTGGCTTCAGTCGTCAAAACGACAGTGTTCCTGACGAATCTTGATGATTTTAAGCTTATGAATGAAATATATATAGAGTACTTCGGTGAAATTTTACCGGCTCGTTCCTGTGTTGAAGTGTCAAGGCTTATTAAAGATGTGTTAATAGAGATTGAGGCAATTGCCAGAATTTTATAAATAAATGTACATTAAATGACTGGTTACTTAAGGTAACGGCCAGGATTTAATAACAATAAAACAAAAAGGAGAATATAAAATGACAGATCAAATGAATAATGACTACTACATATCTCGCAAAGATGCTGTTCTGGAGGATTACGATCAGGCAACTGGAGCGATCTATGCCGGGCTTTTATCAGCCTATTATGGTGAAAAGCCTGCCAATACAATGATCAAAGAAATTCGTAATGAATTTGAGTCCCTTATCCTTAAAATGCCTTATGTCGGCGGTGACAATAATATTTACTCAGGAATGTTTTTTATGGCTGTTCCTCATTTAGCCTTATATAAGATATTGAAGGCTCATGGTAAACCTCTGGTGGAGATTGGAAAAATTGTCTACTTGACATTGGAAATATTTTTTGATAAATATCCTCCAACGTACATGATGTTTGCGGATATGGATCAGAAAGAGCTCTATACAATGCAGAAGAATGCCGCTTTAGAATCACAAAAGCGCCAATATCCAGGCGACTGGGTATTTGATATTTGCAAGCCTTCTACCGATGGAGAATATGATTTCGGCTACGACGAATACGAATGCGGCATGTTGAAATTTTTTGAAGCACAAGGGGGAAAGGAAATTATGCCCTATGTCTGTCTTGCAGACTTTGTCATGAGTAGAGCATGCGGCACGGGTTTAGTGCGGAATACAACGCTTGCTGAGGGCGGCGACAGATGTGATTTCAAATACAAGTACGGCAGGACGGTAATGCAGGGATGGCCGCCTATGTTTTTAAAAACAGAGGATTTTAAGATAAAGTAATCCTGAATTAACTAATGGAGTTTTAGTATTAATAGCAGGGTCTTAAAAAATTAAGTCTGTTTGAAGATGAATATAAATTTTATAATAATTTTTATCAATTAATTATTATTAGTTTATGTAGCGAGACTTTTAATGAATTATCATTTACAAAATTGTTTATCTGATGCGACTAATATTGATTTAAACAGTTTGTCGTTTACAGGTATAAAACATGTTAATAGAACATGCAATATATTTTACCCGATTATTCCGCGTGATCCCAAATATTATTTTGATGAGAATGCCAGTCTTCCATCCGAGAGATATAAAAATATTGTTTACTTTTATTACCAGTCTCATATAGCAAAAAATGCGGAGAGTGATATACTCGTCCCTGAAGAAGGAAATACTGCACTTGTTTTCCGATGTTCACCTCGCAAACCGGGTGTCTTTCTGGTAGGAACGCCTACAACTCCCAGAGAACCTGAGTATGTCATTTTCGGATGCGATTATTTTCTTGTCTATTTCTGTGCCGGTATGGGTTATTCTTTTTGTCCATTTCCGGCTACGGAATTTACTGACAGATCTTTTCCTGTGGATGAAATATTTCCCGGAAAATCAAAAAGCGATATAAAAAATTTAGCAGAGAAGATAGCATCTGCCGCTACATTCCAGGAACGCGTTCGCACCTTTGAACAGTTTATGGAAACGCATGAATCATTATTCCGGGAAATTCCAGTACATATTAAATATACTATTGATAAAATACGCAGCAAGGTAGATTGTGTACCGGAAGGTGGAATAAGTAATAACTGCTGGTATACAGACAGGCATATTCGAAGAATGTTCCACAAGTATGTCGGGATCCCGCCAAAGTTATACAGCAATATAATCCGGCATTATAAAGCCAGGGCGATTTTATGTTCTGATCCTAATCTTGATATGACGTACTTAGCTCTGGAACTTGGTTACTACGATCAATCCCACTTTATAAAAGAATTTAAAAGATTTCTTGGATTTGTACCGAGCCGGATTATTCGTAATCTGACTTAAATACAATGATTTTCCTTTAGAAAACCACATGTTGTAATTTAAGGTTGATTTTATTATTTAAAATAAAACATAGCTTTGTAAAAAAATAATAAATTGTGCCTCTGTCACTACATGTAAAAATTTATTACAAGTTATGTTAACAAGCCTCAATCACCATAACAATACCTATTTTCATGATTTCACTAAACCAATCAGAAGCAAGTCTGCTGCAGCCAATCCTTACTATAACCGGATTTTTTCAATAATAAGAAAACGAATGTCCGTTTATTACAATACCTTTGCATTTTTTCTATTTAGATTATAGATAAAAAGCAGTGATATTTTTCTATAAATAGAAATCGGATGCCTGTGCGCCTCGATTTAATATTCTAAATTACATAGTAAAATGTAAGAATATAATTTTTTATTTGATAGCGGTGGAATAATCGGATTATGTCTTGCTTCTTTGCTGACAGATGAAGGACCAGCTCAATTAAATCTAATAATAAATAAATATATTAAAATTGTTTTATTTTAATATATAACAAAGAGTTATATGGTAGATCTTAATAAATTTATTAATGAAAATGTTAAAAATTCAGTAGGATGTACTGAGCCTGCTGCTATCGGATTGTCCGTGGCGGCAGCAATGTATGCGCTTAAGGGGATATTGCCTGATGATTATGTCCATAAAACGGACAAAATAGATATCCAAGACATAACTGAAAATGTTATAAGTATATCGGTAAAAACTGATAGAGGTATATATAAGAATGCGTTTTCGGTCGGCATATCACGTAAAAACGGACAGACGGTCAGGGGTATTGAAACGGCTGCTGCATTAGGGGCATTTTGTGATCCCGGGAAGGAGCTGGAATTATTCATCGGCCTGACGGATGAACAATTCCATAACGCATATGAACTCATTAACAAAAACAAGGTTAAAGTTGCCCCCAATTATAAATGGGATCAACTTCATATTGAGGCTGAAATAAAAATTAAAGGCCGATCCAGCAAGGCCTGGATAATCGGTGAGCATTCGAATATTGACAGCATTGAGGTTAACGATAAGATTGTCTATAAAAAAACAAAAATTGGTACGGAGACAGGAAAACTGAAGAGATTAACGGAGTTTAGTGATTTTATCGGCATTATTGAATCAAATCTTTCAGATACATCGAAAGGAATAGCTGCCCGGGCGACTATTGAGGAAATATTAATCACAAACCATAAGGCATCTCTCGATGCAGAAAAAATATTTAAAAATCTCAGGATAGATAATGCAGTAGGGATAGCCTTTAAGGATTTTTCAACGAACATGGACCTGGGGCAGGGTTGTATTGACCTCGCACAACAAAAAACAGCATTAACTATAGAAGCAAGAATGAGCGGATCTAATGTCTTAATAAGGACATGTGCCGGCTCAGGAAATATGGGGATATGTTCAACGTTACCTCTTATTGCTCTGGCTATTTATAATATCAATAAGGATAATCCAAATCAAAACATAGAATGGAATTCGGCCACAGAAGCTATAAGAAGATACCATCCTGAAAAATGGGCAAGATTACTCGGCGCGGTTGCATTGGTTCACCTGATTACAAATTATATAAGTTTATACTCGGGGAAGATATCAGCAATATGCGGTTGTGGTTTTAAAGTTGGTATTGGATTAACTGTCGGGGTAGTATATTATCTTTGTTCTGAGAAAAATATGGATATTAGTCTAACTATTCAAAAGGCAATAAACGGCATGTCAAACAGTGTTGCAGGAATGATATGCGATGGTGCGAAAGAGTCCTGTGCCTTAAAAGGAGTGGCAGGAGTAGCGCCCGCAATTGAAAGCGCCATGCTTGCCTGTCGCGGAGGCGGATCATACGAAAGGGGTATTTTTAATCGTGATAATGGAGTGAAGACGCTGCAAGACATAGGAAAATTTTTTCATAGAACACTGTCTTTCGATAAACAAATTATTAATTATTTAAACTCTCAATCGGAAAAAATTACAATTTAAAGGTAAAAATATAAATTAAATACGTATGGGTAATCCCGATAAATTTTCATGCCGGCAAATGCGGATTCATGTATTTAATTTTTTTAAATTCAATTCAGTTTATCAGGAGGTTAAAATAAAATGACTGAAGATAAAGGTGTGTCAATGGAAGCAGCAAAAAAAAATCAGGTCAAAAATGGTATAAGAGAAGAGAACGGAGAAAGTACTCCCTATATAGTAAAAATCAAAGTAAACGGGATATTGCATGAGTTAAAAGTCGGATATGATATACAACCTTCACATACGCTGGCCCATGTTCTCAGAGAGAACCTGGGGTTTACCGGATTAAAAGTTGCATGTGACGAAGGAGCATGCGGGGCCTGTACAGTGATCATGGACGGGAAAGCTGTTTTATCATGCATGACACTGGCTATAGAGGCGGATGGCCGCGAAATATTAACGATAGAAGGGCTGGATAAGAATGATCCGGTTGTGGAAGCTTTTGCCGAACAGAGCGAACCGGGATATGGTACTGCAATACAATGCGGATATTGCACACCCGGGTTTGTTATGTCAGCCAGAGCTTTACTGGATAAGAATCCCGATCCAAGTATGGAAGAGGTAAAGGAGGCTCTTTCCGGGCACTTGTGCAGATGTGGGTGCTACCCTGCAATAGCTCACGCTGTAGTGCATGCGTCTGAGAAAATAGCGGCAAAAGGGGGATCAAAAAATGAATAAGGGATTCAAGCCACGTGTAGGCCGTAAGTATATAGGTTCTTACAGGCCCAGAATGGATGGGCTGGAAAAGGCCAGCGGAGAAACGGAATATATAGATGATATTGCTTTGAAAAATAAATTTCCGGGGATGTTATATGCTAAAATCCTGACAAGTCCGTATCCTCATGCCAGGATTAAAAGCTTTGACTTAAGCAGGGCTGAGAAAATACCGGGCGTTAAAGCTATACTTACATACAAAGACCCTGAGGTTGCTTCTCTCAGACCATTCAGCGATTCCTGGACGGATGGTGCTAATAATGCATCATATGACAGCATGTGGCAGCCGCTCACAAAAGACAGGCGGGCACTTAGCGATCATGTATGCTGGGTTGGGGACGATGCCGGAATAGTAGTGGCGGCTAAAACCGAAGAGAGTGCGGAGCAGGCATTGAGATCATTGGATATAGAATGGGAACAGCTTCCTTTTTTCCTGGATCCAAGGGAGGCCATGAAGCCGGGTTCACCAGTAATACATCCAGAAATTAATCCTGACAGCAATATTCTTCCATGGAATCCTTCTTGCGGACCGCATATAGAATCGGATGAAGCAACGACTTTCGGCGGTGCGGAAGTGGAGGAGTTGCCTCCTCATATTGTAGCCGAAAGAGGTGATCTGGAAAAAGCTTTCGGTGAATCTGATGTTGTAGTCGAAACCACATCGAAATACAGTAATCCAACCCAGGGAGTTCTGGATAATTGGTGCTGTGTTGCGAAGTGGGAAAATGACAATCTTACAGTTTGGTCTAATTCTTATCAGCCAAATCAAACAAGATTGTTTTATAGTGAAATGTTTCAAATGCCTATGAATAAGATTCGGCTTATCAGTCCATACGTAGGCGGTTCACATGGCCGTGGAGATTCAGGCGAGCGTCCGTTTTTTCTTTACACAGCCTTGCTGGCAAAAAAGACCGGCAGGCCTGTTAAGTTTAAACATACACGGCGCCAGACATTCTGCGATACACGTACCGAGCAGTATGCTTATTGTAAAGCAGGAGCCGGAAAAGACGGGAAAATAAACGGGATATACATTAAAATCATCGGAAACAGCGGCGCCTATTCAGGCCACACAATGAGCTGTTTACACCTGATACCGTTAGAATATGTTGAAGTTTCCATGGCCCCTATTCCAAATTTAAAGGTTGAGACATACGGAGTATATACAAATAAATTATCAAGCAGCTGTATGCGTGCAATCGGAAACATAGAATTAAACTTTCTTATAGTACTCGGTATGGACAAATTAGCTGAAAAACTGGGTATGGATCCTATTGAACTTACGCTTAAAAATTTTGGAGATAATAAAGCAGTGCCCAACAAAAGCCTGGAAGGTGTTTTAAGAGAAGGTGCTGAGAAAATAGGCTGGGGAAGGTGGCATAAACCCGGGGAAGGCCGGCTTTATAATGGTACGAAAAAAAGAGGGATTGGATTTTCATTTCATAACGGGTGGCATACATCATGGCAGGAATTGCGTCGTGGTCCTATGCAGGTCATAATAAGGATCAATCCGGATGGGACTGTTCAATTAGACGCCCCTACAGTAGAAACAGGACCCGGGTCAAACAGCTGCTGTATTTTTGCATGCAGCGATACTCTGGGTGTTCCTGTGGAAGATATCCGCTGGATATCAACTATGGATACTGAAATTTCCGGTAAGGACCAGGTACAGACTGATAGTGCTGTCAGTCATATCCTGCCGGAAGGCATTCATGCAGCCGCTTTAGAGGCTAAGAGAAAGCTTCTTGACCTTGCTGCTCCGAAATTGGGATTTAAAGCTGAGGATCTGGATATTGAAGATGGCCGGATTTATGTTAAAAAAGAAAAACAAAAAGGAATGACTATTAAGGAATTATTATGGAAAGGGGATTTAATTCCTATAGTAACTTCTGTTTCCATGAAACTGCCGGGTGATGCAACCGGGGTTCCGTTTATGGCGGCCTTTGCTGAAGTTGAAGTGGATACTGAGACCGGCCAGCCTGAAGTACTTAAGCTCGTAGTGGTAAGCGATTGCGGTACGGTAATGTATGCTACCGGTGCTGAAGCACAGCAGATAGGAGGTCAGTGTATGGGTTTAGGTGAAACCCTGACAGAAGAGATTATATATGATGAAGCTACCGGAGTTCCTCTTAATTTTAATTTTATTGATTATAAAATGCCTACGATGGCTGATTTTCCGGAAATTGAGCCTGTCCCTATGGAAATATGGAAGGGCGCAGGAGAATACGGAGCCTGTGGTATTGGTGAACCGGTACTGTGTTGTACGCCCAGAGCTGTTGCCAATGCGGTTTATAATGCTCTTGGTGTAAGGATTGATAGTGTTCCAATCACGCCGGACAAAATCATAAATGCTCTAAATAGCAATTTAAGGAGTGAATAACATGGCTTTAATACCTTTTACTCATATTAATGCAAATTCGATAGAAGAGGCGGCGTCAGCCCTGGATAAATATATGGATAAAGCCGTAGTAATTGCCGGCGGAACAGATTTATTGGGGAGATTGAAGGATAATATCCATCCTGAATATCCGGAAGTACTGATAAATCTTAAGACCATTAACGGATTATCCTATATCAAAGAGGATGGAAATGTTTTAAAGATTGGAGCTTTAACAAGTCTGCATGATATAGAATTTAATAAGATTGTTAAAGACAGATATGGGATACTTGCTGAAGCAGCCCGTAGTGTTGCCTTTCCTGAGATTAGGAACATGGGGACAATATCTGGCAATATCTGTCAGGAACCCAGGTGCTGGTATTACAGAAATCCTGAAAACAGGTTTAACTGCATCAGAAAGGGCGGAAAAAATTGTAATGCTTTTACAGGCGAAGCACAGTATCATTCAATATTCGGGCCGGCAAGGGTAGGTTCCACACCCTGCCGCTCCGGCTGTCCTGCCGGCGTTGATATCCCTTCTTATTTAAATGAAATCAGGAGCGGCAATCTAATGGAAGCCGCACGAATACTGATTACTTTTAATCCGTTACCTGCGATAACTGGCAGAGTGTGCCCGCATTTATGTGAACAGAATTGCAACAGGAATGAGTTCGATGAGTCAGTATCTATTAATTCCATTGAAAGATTTATGGGAGATTACGTTCTTAAAAACGCAGATCAGCTTTTTAAAAATCCAGTTAACAATACCGGAAAGAATGTTGCCGTTATTGGCTCCGGGCCGGCAGGCCTGTCCGGAGCATATTATCTCAGAATATCAGGCCACAATGTAACAGTTTACGATAAGATGAAAGAACCGGGCGGGATGCTAAGCTATGCTATACCTCCATATAGATTGCCAAAAAAAATAGTCAGGGAGTGTGTCAAAGCTTTTGAAAACATTGGTATTGTCTTTAAGGTTGGAGTTGACGTAGGCAAAGATATTGAGCTGGAAAAAATAAAGGAGAGCTATGACAGCGTATTTATAGCCTGTGGAACGTGGAGTCAGGGGATGTTGGGGATAAAAGGCGAGGAATTACTGATATCCGGATTGGAATTTCTTAAGAATGTCATGCTTGGTAAACGAGACGTACCGGGTAAGGTGTTAGTAATAGGAGGCGGAAACGTAGCTATTGATGCAGCAACAGTAGCATTACGGCTTGGGGCAAAAGAAGTAACCGTAGCATCACTGGAAACCCGGGAAGAGATGCCCGCGTTCAAGGCTGAGATAGAAGCAGCAGCAGGAGTTGGAGTGAAGCTTATGCCGTCATGGGGTCCCGGTAAGATATTGGAATCAGGCGGCAAAGTAACCGGAATGGAACTAGTACGTTGTTCGTCGGTATTTAATAAAAAGGGTAAATTCTCACCGGCCTATGATAATAATGTAAAAGTTACAGTAGAAGCAGAGCTGATAATACTCGCAATAGGACAGAGGGCGAATATATCATTTTTGGGAAACAAACCAACATTAAAATTAGAACGTAATTTAATAGTAGTCGATCCGGAGACTCAGGCAACCAACATATCCGGCGTATTTGCCGGCGGTGACATAACCAGCGGCCCGGCTTCTGTTGTTGAATCCATTGCAGCCGGACGGCGGGCGGCAGGATCTATTAATCTGTTTTTAACAGGTAAATCGAAGCAAATTGAGCAAAAGAATCTGAAAGATAGTGATGCACTCTTAAAGTTCAATCACAGATGCCTTGATAAGACGGGCAGAGCGATAGTACCGGAGCTTTCGATAGCGGATAGGAAAAAGAGCATAGATATAGAAGATATCGGCACACTTGACATAAGTATAGTGACAGCAGAAACAGACAGATGTTTCAACTGCGGCTGTATGGCTGTCAGTCCTTCAGACATTGGACCGGCTTTAATAGCTTTAAACGGTAAAATCAAAACTACCAGGAGGATTATTGAAGCAGAAGATTTTTTTACAGCAGAAGTAATGAAGTCGACAATACTGGATCCGGGCGAACTGGTTTTGGAAATACTGATACCTGTTCAAAAATCCAACAGCAGCCAGGTTTTTCTTAAATTCAGGACAAGAAAATCGATAGATTTCCCCATAATTAATTTAGCTTCTGTTTTCAGTATAGATTCAGGCAAAGTAAGTGAAGCAAGAATAGTTCTCGGGGCGGTTGCTCCTGTTCCTCTTAGGATGAAGGAAGCTGAAGATTATTTGAAGGGAAAGGAAATAAGCGAAGAAGTGGCTGAGGCAGCTGCTGCTGTTTCTGTGAAGGGAGCGATTTCTGTATCTAAAAACTGGTATAAAGTTCAGATAACCAAAGCTCTGGTCAAGAAAGCGATTTTAAATGTACGTTAATAATACTGTGTATAATTTTATTCTTATTTGTGTAATGTAATGCTGCGCAAACTATTGCCAACACTGTAACTACTGGTGGAGTATGATCGATTTTGTTTTTTTACTTTACAGCCAGCAGTAGATTGCATATTTACTAAATACAGTGGATGTTCTTATACTCGCGTGGTTAAATAGAAAAACCGGCCATTTTCTCAACCGTTCGTAAGATTCATCTTACATTTATGCTACATTTTGGAATTTTGAGAAACGCCGGTCTACCGGTAGTTTCCTGAAACCCTGTATTTTATCAGAGTTTCGATTTGGGCGCTGCAGGGATCGAACCTGCGACCCTCTGCTTGTAAGGCAGATGCTCTCCCAGCTGAGCTAAGCGCCCTGGATTGTTGCAAAAAAGTTACCTGTTTCAAAACCTTCTGATTTTTTCCTGTCGTAATTCGGAGGTTCTGTCTAATACGGATTTTAAAGATTTCAGCTGCTCTTCTTCGCTGCAGCATTCATCCTTCTGGCTATTCTCGATTTTTTTCTTGCCGCGGCATTTTTATGAATTATGCGTTTTCTTGCTGCGGTATCCATCCGTTTTGCAAACTGCTTATAGTTTTCCTTAAGTTCTTCAATATTCGAAGAAGCGCTTATTGTCTTTAGAACTTTTTTTGCAGAAGTTCTTAGTGAAGACTTAATTGCTGAATTATGTCTTCGGTGTTTTTCATTCTGCCTTATTCTTTTTTCAGTAGATTTTGTGTTTGCCAACTTAATACCTTTATTATATAAAATTTATCCGTATAATGTTCTTTAAAACAGGGAAACAGGGAAAATGTAAATTTACAAGAAATATTGTGGTAATCTTATAAACTGCAACAATTAGAAATAATTTTAAATAAGCGTCAAGAATAATTATAAAAAAAATAAAAATTTATTTAATTCGGTTTAAGCGCAAAGCTGTATATGACACTATTTTTAGTGCCGGGTTTCAAATTTTAACAAGTTTAAAAATCATTTGCAGACAGTTTGTGGTAGAGAAGAGAATCATAATAATAGATTTCACATCTTTTTGATGTTAAATAGTAATGAACGATAATCTTAGTAACTTTTGTTGAAATAAAATATATCTCCATTTCGCTGCCCGGATTATAATTAGGTTCCCCGTATTGCGCAGTTAATTTTTTAATTACAGTCTTTAATTCATCCCTGGAAATTGTGTTGTATGCTTCCAGCACGGAAAAAAGCTTATTTTTAAAAAATAAAAAATCTTTTCTGGGATTAGTTTTTGTTGTAACAACTGTAATATTTTTATCAGTATCAGCATCTACATTGCGCAGGATCAACTTAACCATATTCATTATTTTGTTCTCATAATCCGGATTTTTTACCGGTGTAAAAACAGTGGTCGCTTCATTTGATCTAATAAATTTTTTTGTTGCTGCTTCCCTTGATATTCCCCATTTATTGAAAAGGTCTGCAGAGTATAGATCAAACGTAAATGCGTTAAGAACAATTGCGAATAATACTCCAAAAATAATTTTAAAAAATATATCCGATATTTTACTTTTATTATTCATTTTTTACCTGCAAATATTTAATAAATTCAAATATATAAATTTTTTTACAAATAATTAAATTACAAATTTCATTTCTTTGCGGCAATCTTTAACTTTGCATGAATTATAAAAAGTAAATATAGTTTTGTCAAATATATTAATAATTGATTTTTAAAAACGGAATTTAATTTATTTTTTAAATAAAATATTTGACAACATTTTGATGAATTATAACTTGGTAGTGTAAATCAGCCTCACATTTTCAATAAAGATAATAAGTAGTTTGCAATATTTTCGGTTTGTTCCGGCTTATTGATTGTTCCGTACGTCATGTTGACGGAAAATCAGTAACTATAAATAATCTGGCTGCGGAACCCGGTTGAGGGCAGATAATTTATCTGCTTATTCAAAAGCTTAAACATTCCCTGCCGCATTATTTAAATCATTTATTTCCATATAGTTTAATTTATTATTTGCAATAAATTTCCGGATAAAGAGAAATAGTATGATCAACTACTGGTACTTTTTTTTATTTTTCATTATTACAATCGCTTTCTCCATTGGCTTCCTTTTATTTGTAGCGCTTATCCGGTTTAAACGCAACGTACATGACGACAAAACTTTCCCGTATGAATGCGGAGTAGACCCGGTTACTCCTACAGCCAGAGACACTTATTCAATAAGATATTATCTCCTCACCCTTGTCTTTATAATATTTGATGTTGAGACCGTATTCCTGTTTCCCTGGGCTGTCATAAATGATCAGCTGGGATGGTTTGGTTTAATAGAAGTATTTATTTTTATTCTTATTCTGATATTCGGATATATTTACGCATGGAAAGCTGAGGCGCTTGAATTCAGGAGGGAAATTGGCTGATATAATTGAAAAACAACCGTTTGTTCTGGCCAGGCTGGATGAATTGATCACATGGGGCCAGAAGAATTCTATTTGGCCGTTTGGATCTGGTCTTGCATGCTGTGCGATTGAAATGATATCAACATTAATGGCCAGATACGATATATCCCGTTTTGGGATGGAGGTTATGAGGCCTTCTCCCAGGCAGGCGGATCTCTTTATTGTAGCGGGAACGGTTACAAAAAAGATGGCGCCTGTTGTAAGACGGCTCTGGGAACAGATGCCGGATCCAAAGTGGGTAGTCGCAATGGGCAACTGCGCGATATCAGGAGGCCCTTTTCCGACTTACGCTGTGCTTCAGGGCGTGGATAAAATATTACCGGTTGATGTTTACATTTCAGGTTGTCCGCCTACTCCGCAGGGGCTTCTGCATGGCTTATTGATGCTGCGCGATAAAGTAGGCAGGGAACATCCGACAAAGGAGATATTCAGCGTACATGATAGACCAAATAAGTAAATATCCTGCACTGGAAAATATATTTTCTTCACTCCAATCGGTCTTTAAGGATTCAATAATCGAAGGCAGATTTGAAAAGGAAGAACTCTCAGTAAAAGTTAAAAAAGAATCTATTCTATTAATATTGAAATTTTTAAGAGATGAAAAAGGATTTAACGCGCTCTCCGATATGATCGGCCTGGATAATTCTTCTGTAAACAAAGAGGGGCAGAAGCGTTTCTCTGTGCTTTATCAATTATATAGATTCCCGGGTTTTGAACGCATACGCATAGTGATAGACGTGGACGAAAACGATCCTGTCGATTCTGCTTATCCGGTTTACAAATCCGCCGACTGGGCAGAGAGAGAAATATTCGATATGTTTGGTATAAATTTTTCAGGCCATCCGAATCTCAGAAGAATTTATATGCCTGATAATTTTGATGGGTATCCGCTGAGGAAGGATTTTCCGCTGGAGGGAAGGCAATAATGGATTCTAAATTCCTTGAAATAAATATGGGTCCTCAGCATCCCTCTACACACGGGGTATTGAATTTAAAACTTTCTTTGGACAACGAAGTAGTTGTAAAGGTGGAGCCTAATCTCGGCTATCTTCACAGGGGAATGGAGAAGCTATGGGAGAACCGCACCTATGCTCAGGTAGTCCCTTTTACAGACCGTCTCGATTATTTCTGCGCGATATCAAACAATCTCGGGTATGTGCTCGCTGTTGAGAAGCTCATGGGGCTTGAGATACCAAAGCGGGCTCAGTATATCCGCGTTATTTTAACCGAGATTCAGCGTATAGTAAATCATATCGGCTGGCTCGGATTTGTTACAAACGATGCCGGCGCATATTACACAATAAATTTTTATACTTTTGAAGAACGGGAAGAATATCTGGAGATATTCGAAGAGTATGTCGGTGCAAGGCTCACTATAAATGCAATACGCATAGGCGGTGTTCCTTTTGATATTGATGATAAGCTGATTTCGATGATTGAGAAAGCCCTTGTTGAAACAGAAAAAAAGATAAAGGATATTGATAAAATAGTAACCAGGAACAGGATCTGGCTGCACAGGACAAAAGGAGTGGGCGTTTTCTCAGCCGAAGATGCTGTCCAGTTCGGATTAACAGGGCCTGCACTTAGGGCTTCCGGCGTTAAATGGGATATTCGCAAGGATATACCGTACTCATCATATGATGAGTTTGATTTTGATGTGCCTACAGGCACTGCGGGTGATATTTACGACAGATATCTTGTACGAGTGGAAGAGATAAAGCAGAGCATGAGAATAATAAGGCAGGCTATTAAGAACCTGCCTTCGGGCGAGATAGCAGCAAAAGTTCCAAAAGTACTCAAAATACCTGAAGGAGAAATTTTTCATTCGATTGAGGCACCCAAAGGAGAGCTTGGTTTTTATATCAAATCAAATGGTACGGATAAGCCGGAAAGAGTTAAAATGAAGTCGCCTTCTTTTATTAATATGCAGTCTCTTGAATCGATGTGCAAAGGGAATATGCTTGCCGATGTAGTTGTAATACTCGGTTCATTAGATGTTCTATTGGGAGAGATCGACAAATGAATATCGATATTGACACTATTATTTTTGATGTTCTCATACCGGTCATTAAAATCATTGTGATGATTCTTTTCCCGATGATCATGGTCATGGTGATGCTATGGGTTGAGAGGAGAGGTATTGCATTTTTGCAGGAAAGACTCGGCCCGAATAGAGTAGGATTCCAGGGAATACTTCAGCCTATTGCAGATACTATAAAAATGTTATTTAAAGAAGATATTATACAGAGACAGTCCGATAAACTGATTTTTAACATTGCTCCTGTTGTTGTGCTTGCCACTTCTTTGCTGGCTTTTTGTTTTATTCCTGTGGGAATGACCATGAGCATAGGTTCGTATAATCTGACTTTCTGGGTGGCCGAGAGTCCTGTAGGGCTTTTGATTACGCTTGGAATTTCCTCTCTTTCTGTATTAGGGATAGTTTTTGCCGGATGGGCATCCAATTCAAAGTACTCTCTTTTAGGCGGACTGCGTTCCGTTGTCCAGCTTTTGAGTTATGAAATTCCCATTGGGCTTACTGTGCTGACCGTTGTTCTGGCAAGCGGTTCCATGAATTTCATTGATATTGTTAATAAACAGAACGAAATGGGAATATGGTTTGCGTTTATGATGCCTGTTTCGTGCGTTGTTTTCTGGATCGCGGCCATGGCTGAATGCAACAGGTCTCCGTTTGACATTGTGGAAGCTGATTCCGAACTGGTTGCTGGATTTCATACAGAATATTCCGGAATCAAATTTGGCTATTTTTTCATGGCAGAATACGCACATATGGTGCTTGTTTCCTCTTTAATGGTTGTATTTTTCTTCGGAGGCGGACTGCCGATTTTCCCTAATGTTGAATTCTTATGGTTCCTGCACTATATTCCGGGATTCGTCTGGTATTTTATTAAGATTATGTTTTTTTTATATCTGTTCGTATGGATAAGAGGCACTTTCCCGCGCTATCGTTTTGACGGACTGATAAGACTCGTGTGGAAATGGCTGGTGCCTCTTTCGCTTCTCAATCTAATAGTAGTCGCAATTATCAGGATGATCGTATGATAATAAAATTTTTACGAATGTTTTTTCTTGTAGAAATGATTCAGGGTATGCTGGTTACCCTGAAATATACTTTTTCACGCAAGGCTACCATTCAATACCCTGAAGAAGTAAAGCAGCCTTCAGAACGCTTTCGCGGTATAGTGAGGCTTCATCGCGGTGAAGACGGCGGGCCCTTATGCATTGCATGTAAAATTTGCCAGCGCACATGCCCCCAGAACTGTTTTGATATTGAAGGCGCTAAAGATGAAAGCGGCAAAATGAGGCCTGTCAGGTTCGACTGGAATCTCGAGCGTTGCAGTTTCTGCGGCTTATGTGCCGAAGCCTGCCCGACAGGAGCGATTCGTAATTCGAAGGAGTTCCGTCTGTCAACTCCCGACAGGTCAAAGCTGATGTTTCATCTTTCCGAGATGTATTCCGATTATGATCTGCAAAAGCATTTCTTAGGGGAGAAGATATAATGATTCAGAGTATTATTTTTTATATATTTGCCGCCTTATCTGTTCTGTTAGCAGTACTGGTTATTCTTCAGAAGAATGTAATGCATAGCGTTCTTTATCTTTCATTCACTATATTGGCGATATCCGGCGTATTTTTTACTCTGCATGCAGAATTCCTCGGAGCGGTTCAGATACTTGTCTATGCGGGCGGCATTATCGTACTTTATCTCTTTGTTATTATCATAGTGAATCTTAAGGAAATAAAAGCTGAAAAAAGAAATATATTCCCGAAATTTTTTATAGTTTGTATTTCAGTTCTGTTCCTTGCTGAAATGATCTATATATTTTTTAAAAACAGAATCAGTGTGCCGGCTAATGCCGACTTTCCGGAGTTCGAAGCGCTATTTGAAATGCTGCTGTCGAAATATCTGATACCGTTTGAAATTGCATCGATACTTTTGCTTGCAGTGCTTATCGGTTCAATAATAATCGCAAGAAGGAAGTTATTGCATGATTCCGATTAATCAAATTATAGCATTAGGACTCATAATTTTTGTTATCGGGCTTTTCGGTGTCCTGTTCCGTAAAAACCTGATGATAATTCTGATGGCGATTGAACTTATGCTTAACGGTGTGAACGTTATCTTTGCCGGTATAGGCTATCACATGAAATCGCCGGTCGGTTCAATATTCGCGATATTTGTAATATTGATGGCTGTGGCAGAAGCCGCTGTCGGCTTCGCACTTGCGTTGTCATACTTTAGACAAAAAAAGACGTACGATCTCGATGAGATCAGCGAATTAAAAGGTTAAAAGCATGTTCTATTTAATTCCGGTTTTCCCGCTAATAGGCGTTTTGCTGAACGGACTTATAGGGATAAAATATTTTCCTAAAAAGATAATCCATTCAATCGCTGTAGCTGGCGTTGGTTTAAGTTTCATTTTTTCAGTGATTAGCTTTTTCCAGATCGTCAGTTCCGGCGATCCGTATATCATAAAGACGTTATTTACGTGGGTTCCGGCAAATCTGGTTAATCTATCCAACAGCGGCGCTGCATCTTTTGTTATCGATTTCGCGTTTCGATTTGACCCGCTTGCTGCAGTAATGACAATGGTTGTAAGCGGAGTCGGGCTCCTGATCCATATTTATTCGATCGGTTATATGGCTCACGACGCGAGTTATGCGCGTTTCTTTACATACATGAATCTTTTCACTTTCGCAATGTTGATCTTAGTGCTCGGCGCCAATCTTGCTGTTATGTTTATCGGATGGGAAGGTGTAGGCCTTTGTTCATATTTGCTGATCGGGTTCTGGTTCAATAAGGACTCTGCTGCAGACGCAGGAAAAAAGGCTTTTATAACCAACAGAGTAGGGGACTTCGGATTTTTACTCGGTATCGGATTTTTAATATACTATTTCGGTACCATTGATGTAGCGGAGATTTCCGAGGCTGTTCAGGCAGGTGGTATAACACAGGGGACTGCAACGTTAATCGCTCTGCTTCTTTTTGTAGGCGCAACCGGAAAATCAGCCCAGATTCCGTTATACACCTGGCTTCCGGATGCTATGGAAGGCCCTACGCCGGTGTCTGCTCTTATTCATGCAGCGACAATGGTAACAGCAGGTGTATACATGGTAGCGAGAATGAATGTGCTGTTTACGTTTTCAGGAACAGCACTAACTGTAGTAGCCCTGGTCGGTGTGATCACAGCTGTTTACGCAGCAACGATGGGTTTTGTACAGAATGACATTAAGCGCGTGCTTGCTTATTCGACAATCTCGCAGATAGGCTATATGTTTACGGGCCTTGGCGTAGGCGCTTATGCGGCAGGCATATTTCACCTGATGACACACGCATTTTTTAAGAGCCTTCTCTTTCTTTCAGCAGGGAGCGTCATTCATGCAATGTCCGGAGAACAGGACATGAGAAAAATGGGCGGGCTTAGAAAGCATATACCGAAAACATTCATGGTGTTCTTTATCGGCGCTCTCGCTATTGCAGGTATACCGGGACTTTCGGGCTTCTTTTCAAAGGACGAAATTTTAGCTTCTGCATATGCTTCCGGTAACTATGTGGTATGGGTGCTTGGGGTTTTGTGTGCCGGCATGACAGCCTTTTACATGTTCAGGCTTATCTTTCTGACATTTTACGGCGAAGAGAGAATCGAACACGAAGCAAAACATCACTTGCATGAGTCGCCCAATGTAATGATACGGCCGTTGCAGGTACTCGCACTTTTATCAATTATAGGCGGATATGTTGGCCTTCCGCATATCCTGGGCGGACATAACTGGTTTGGGCAGTTTTTAGGTCATACTGTCGGCCATCATGAACTTGGATTATCCGCAGGAACTGAAATTTTGTTAATGGCTGTTTCAGTCGGAATAGGCCTTATCGGTATATATGCTGCTTATGTTATTTATTTAAAGAAAAAAGGCAAACCAGCTGAGAGTTTGGCAAACAGTCTGAAATCATTATACAAACTAGTTTACAATAAATACTTTATAGATGAATTCTACAACGGAGTATTTGTAGGCGGCGCCATGAAATTAGGCACGCTGCTGGGTAAATTTGATCTTGGAATAATAGACGGTATCGTAAATGGGGCAGCGTATTTAGCACGGAAAATATCGTCTGCGTCCATTGTTGTAGACAGCAACGTAGTCGATGGTGCGATAAACGGCGTAGGCGCCCTTAGCAATATATTCTCTAAGATACTTAAGAAATTTCAAAGCGGATATGTATATAACTACGCCTTATCAATTGTAATAGGAATCGTTATTTTGATTTCTTTAACGGTTATTGTATATAGTTAGATCTTTTTTATCTGATCAAAACTATCTTTGCTAACTTTGCTATTATTGAATATTTAAGGAGACATCATGGATATTATGGGAATTCCAATATTAACTTTTATAACTTTTTTCCCATTATTGGGAATTCTGATTCTGCTTTTGCTTCCGGGCGCAAAATCCACTGCAGTTAAATTAACAGCGAATATTATTACATTCATTGAATTTATCATTACGATCTGGCTTCTGAACAATTTTAATTCGGCCGCGGAGGGGATGCAGTTTCTGGAAAGAGCGGACTGGATTAAAACGGCAAACGTACAGTATTTGATGGGTATAGACGGGATCTCCCTTTTACTGATCCTTCTTACTTCGCTTCTTACTTTTATCGCAACGCTCTCCTCCTGGTCGGCTATAAAAGAGAGGTTAAAAGAATATTATATTTTCATGCTGCTTCTCGAAGTAGGGATGGTAGGCGTATTCGTATCACTTGACCTTGTCCTTTTCTATGTGTTCTGGGAAGTTATGCTTGTGCCGATGTACTTCCTTATCGGAGTATGGGGCGGTGAGCGGAAACTCTACGCGGCAATTAAATTTTTCCTGTATACTTTATTCGGCTCTGTAATGATGCTCATCGGTATTCTTGTTCTGTATTTCAATTACGGCACATTCGATTTACTGAAGATGATGGAAGCAGGTTCGTATCTGCCTTACGTGCTGCAGTGCTGGGTTTTCGTTGCTTTCTTCCTTGGATTTGCGATCAAGGTACCGATGTTTCCGTTCCATACATGGCTGCCTGACGCACACGTTGAAGCGCCTACAGCAGGTTCAGTCATCCTTGCCGGAGTACTGCTCAAGATGGGTACTTACGGTTTTGTTAGATTTTCGCTTACTTTGTTTCCTGAAGCATCAAGAACGTTTTTACCATATGTAATAATACTCGCGCTTATTTCCATTGTTTACGGAGCTCTTGTATCCCTGATGCAAAAGGATATGAAAAAGCTTATAGCGTATTCTTCGGTTTCGCATATGGGGTTTGTAATGCTTGGTTTATTTGCGTTTACGCCCATGGCAATTAAGGGTGCTGTTATACAGATGATCAATCACGGCATAAGCACAGGCGCGCTTTTCCTTATAGTAGGCATTATTTACGAAAGACGCCATACTCGTCTTATCTCCGAATTCGGCGGCCTTTCTTCGATTATGCCTAAGTATGCGGCAATATTTTTGATTATAACAATGTCGTCAATCGGCCTTCCGGGTCTTAACGGGTTCATCGGCGAATTCATGATACTCATGGGAGTGTTTACTGTCAACTGGGTATGGGCTGCGATCGCAGCAACGGGAATCATACTCGGTGCAGGATACATGCTGTGGATGTATCAGCGTGTAATGTTCGGTAAGGCGGAAAATCCTGCGAATCAGAATTTAAAAGACCTGAACCTTCGTGAATTCTTTATTTTTATTCCTCTGGTTATAATGGCGTTCTGGATAGGTATTTATCCCAAGCCCTTTTTAAATATAATCGATAAGCCTGTAGAAAAAATCGTACGGATAGTCAATCCGGATTATTATACAAAGGAAGCTGTTGTATTAAAATCCGATCCTGAAGCCAACAAAACTGCAAGAAAGGCAGAGGTGCATTGATGGATTATTCTTTATACCTGGGGCAGTTAAAATATCTTATTCCTGAGGCTATTGTTCTGGTTTTTGCGCTCGCAGCCATGATAGTTCATTTATTTGCAAAAATAAACGGCAGGCGCGCCGCCGGTATCCTGTCGATAATCGGTCTTGTCGCCGCGGGGATTAGCCTGATTTATTCGCCTCTTGCTGCCGGTGAAATATACTCCGAAACTCTTTCGGTTGATCAGTTTGCATTATATTTTAAGATTATTTTTTTGATTTCGGGTATTCTGGCCATCCTTCTTTCATTTAAATTTTTTGATGTTGAAAAATCAGAGCCAGGCGAAGCATATTATCTCATACTCCTTTCAATTGTAGGCATGATGTTCGCGGTTTCTTCAGTGGATTTTATATCATTTTATGTATCTTTCGAGCTATTCGCGATTTTATCATATATTCTTGCGGGCATATTTAAAAAAGACAAACGTTCGGCAGAAGCAGGTGTAAAGTATTTTATTCTCGGAACATTAAGCTCTGCTCTTATGGTGCTGGGAATGGCCATACTGGTCGGTGTTTCAGGCAGTACCACTTACACTGAAATAGCCGCCATGCTGGCAGACGGCAATTCGAAGATAGAGCTTACAGGAATGCTGTTATTATTTTCCGGACTGTTCTTTAAACTGGCGCTGGCTCCGTTCCATATGTGGACGCCGGATGTTTACGAGGGAGCGCCTACACCCCTTGTCGTTTTCCTCTCAACAGCTCCCAAGGCTGCGGTCTTTGCCGTTATCATCAGGATGATATACGTGATGTTCGGCGGATTTGAGATGCAATGGCAGATAATTTTTCAGGTAATAGCTGTAATCACAATGTTCTGGGGCAATATTGCAGCTCTCACGCAAAAAAATATCAAGCGCATGATGGCATATTCTTCAATTGCCCATGCGGGATATATTATGATGGGTCTTGCCGCTTTCGGGACAAAGGGAAACATGGCAATGATGTTCTATCTTTTTGTTTATCTGTTCATGAATGCTGCAGCATTCGGTTTAATCCTTCTGGTCCAGAAGAATAACGGATTTGGCGAATATATAGATGACATGCGAGGATTCGCCAGAAAGTCTCCCCTGATGGCTGGCGGCATAATTGTACTTTTGCTTTCATTAACAGGAATCCCACCCACTGCCGGATTTATGGGAAAGTACTTTCTATTTACAGCAGTGGTTGAGAAAGGAATGTACGTTCTTGCCGTAATAGGCGCACTGAACTCTGTAATATCACTCTTCTACTATTTCCAGATAGGCAGAGCCATGTTTATGGAAGAGGCAGGCGTTGTTGAAATTATTAAAGACAAATCATATTATGCGCGCTCAGTCATAACTGTTTCAGTAATAGTTATTCTTGTAATAGGAATTTTACCGGGAACTCTAACAAAATTTGCATCTTTGTCATCACTAATAAAATAACTTTACTCGTTTTTGTTAACATGGCGAAGAATCAAGCAGAGTATTGATTTTTTTAACCAATAAAGGTATGTCAATCGGTTTGGATATATAATCATCAAATCCCTGCTTTATAAAATTTTTTTTATCACTATCGCTCGCAAATCCGGTAACAGCAATAACATGGACATTGTAACTTTCTTTTATTTTTTTCATGGCATCGGTCCCGTCCATTCCCGCCATCTTTACATCCATTAAAACCAGACCGATATCTTTATGATCGTTTGCAAGCCTGATGCTTTCTTCTCCGCTTTGAGCTGTAAGGTATTTATGGCCGAATTTTTTACATACCGCAATCAATAGATCGAGATTTTCCTTTTTATCATCTACAATTAAAATATAATTTTTATTTTTTTGCTGCATTGTTAACTCCGATTTAATTTATATATAGGCATTGTAATATTAAGTTGCATTTATATATTAGCAGGTTTTAATGTAATTGTAAAGATTTTAAAAAATTTTCTTTAAAAATGTTTTTTATTTGAAATTTATTTGTTTATCGGACTACATAAAAAAAGAAAAAAGGGGTATTGAAATTATTTTATGAATTATAAAAACATTATATTATATATATTATTCGCTTTTATGTTTTTAATTATTTCGTGTTTGGGTAAACCTCGTATTGAATTCAATGAACTCATTCATGATTTCGGTGATGTTAAACAAAATTCTGAATTAAGTCATATTTTTTTATTTAAAAATACAGGCTCCTCAACGTTATCAATTGACAAAATTAAAGCCGGCTGAGGCTGTACAGGCGTCCTTCTTTCCCAGAAGGAGATCCCGGCAGGAGGCCAGGGACAGATCGATGTGAAATTAATGACCGGCAGGCGGGCTACAAAATTAAAAAAATCAGTGTATGTATATACAAATGATAAAGATAATAAAATGGTCATTTTAAAAGTTGAGGCAACAGCTTCTTTGCGTAAACAATAATGTCATTCAATTCATTTGTCATCATATAAATGCCTGTAATAAAAAAATATTACTGTTCGCCTGGAAATAGTTTGCTTTCTATTATTTTATCATATAAATTATATCTGTTGTTATTATTATATTCAATCAACAGATTCTCCAGTTATTACATTCCATATCCTTGTATTCGGGAGAAATTTTTTTGAAACAGAGCAGATTCTCACGCGGGACACCTCTTCCATTTGGAGCGAAGCTTCGCTGGGGCGGCACTAATTTTTCAATATTAAGCAGAAACGCTGTTTCCGTTACGCTCGTTCTGTTTGATTCAAGCTCCCCGGACAGTGACTACGAAGAAATAATTCTGGACCCAAAAGTAAACAAGACCGGCGATATCTGGCATATTTGGATAAAGGGTGTTAAGGATGGCCAATTGTACGGTTATAGAATAGACGGTCCTTATGATCCGGCAAATGGATTCAGGTTTAACCGCAACAAGCTTCTTCTCGATCCTCATGCGAGATCTGTCACAGGGAATTTTCAGTGGGACCTTTCAGATGCGAGAGGTTATGACCGTGACTCGCCGCTTGGGGATTTATCTTTTTCAGAAAAGGACAGCTCACCAGGCGCTCCAAAGTGTGTTGTTATAGGAGAAGATTTCAATTCTTTTGAAAGGCCGATAAGAAAATCCCTTAAGGATACGATAATTTATGAGATCCATGTCAAAGGATTCACATATCATAATTCGTCCAATGTTAAACACAAAGGGACATTTAAGGGTTTAACTGAAAAGATACCGTATCTGAAGGAACTGGGAATAACTGCTGTCGAATTAATGCCGATTCATGAATTTGACGAAGATGAAAATATTAATATAAATCCTGTCACCGGCGAACGGCTAAATAATTACTGGGGGTATAGCACAATTTCCTTCTTTGCTCCCAAAGGAAGATATGCTTTTAACGGTACTATGGGCGAGCAGTTTCATGAATGTAAAGAGATGATAAGGAAATTTCACGAAGCTGGCATTGAGGTAATACTTGATGTTGTATTTAATCATACAGCAGAACTGGATCATCTGGGCCCGACATTATGCTTCAGAGGTATTGATAATTCAATCTATTATATGCTTGAGGATAATAAGAGATTCTATAAAAATTTTTCCGGATGCGGCAATACCTTTAACTGCAATAATCCGATTGTCAGGGAATTTATTATTAACTGTTTAAAATACTGGGTAATCGAGATGGATATTGATGGATTCAGGTTTGATCTCGCTTCCATTCTCGGCAGGGATATTGACGGCAACATACTAAGCAATCCACCGCTGCTTGAAAGGATAGAGGAAGATCCTATACTCAGAGACACAAAAATAATCGCTGAAGCATGGGATGCTGCAGGAGCATACCAGGTTGGTGATTTTCCGGGAAGATGGGCGGAATGGAACGGTAAATACAGGGATGATGTAAGACTGTTTTGGCGCGGTGATGAAAATACAGCCGGATATTTCGCTACAAGGCTTATGGGAAGTGCTGACTTATATCAGCCCAATCAAAAAAGCCCACTTCATAGCATAAATTTTATTACCTGTCATGACGGCTTTACTCTAAATGATCTTGTAAGTTATAACGAAAAACATAATTATGAAAACGGAGAAAACAATAATGACGGTGAAAACTATAATATCAGCTTTAATTACGGATATGAAGGAGAACCTGCCGGAGAAGAAATTGATTCAGTGAGGAACAGGCAGATTAAAAATTTTATAGCCACGCTTTTTCTGTCCCAGGGAGTTCCTATGCTTCTTGCAGGCGATGAATTCAGACGCACACAGCGCGGAAACAATAACGCATATTGCCAGGATAATGAAATATCCTGGATTAACTGGTCTTTTCTGGATAAACATGAAGATATATTCCGATTCACGAAGGAAATGATCCGTTTCAGAAAAGATCATCCTATTTTAAGAAGAAATTCGTTTTTTAAAGGTATTGCGTACAATAATAATTCGCTCCCAGATATTTCATGGCACGGACTTAAGAAAAATGCTCCGGACTGGGCGTCGGAGTCACATGTTATTGCGTGTTTATTGAACGGAGGTTATGCTAAAAACGATAATAACTGCAGTGATAATGATATCTTTATTATATTTAACGCGTCAAAAGATGGTAAATTATTTGAAATTCCGGATGCGCCTTCCGGTGAAAAATGGTTACTATCGATAGATACGTCCAAAAATTCACCCCATGACATCCTTGAAAGAGGTAAAGAAATTCCAGCAGAAGGTGCTGATTATTATGTTGAATCCCTGTCAGTCGTTGTGTTGATCTCAAATATTACTTGTGAATCCGCTTAATTTTACATGCAGTCCATTATTTAGAAATCGTATCTGGAATCTTTTTCAATAAACAATCTGATATATTTGAATATGTAAGTAAAAAATATGTTTTATTATATAAGTTAGTTGACTTTTAGTTTAAAATGATATAATTTATTATGATAATGAAAAATACTGATTTTGACATAAAAAATACATTTTTTTGGTAAAAATTATAAAAAATATTCTAAAACAGTAATAATTTTTCAAATTACCGTTAAATATAATATTATTATACTTGACATAATAATATTTGTATGTTATATTTTAGTAAAATCTGATGAATGATGGTGTGACAGTATGAATAATATTATTACTGAAGTAAGGGTTTTCCCAAAAGACAATCTTGGAAAAACTCTGGGATTTGCAAACATCACATTGATGGACAAATTCGTTGTCAAAAATTTACGCATCGTTCAGGGTGAGAAGGGAATCTTTATCGGGATGCCTTCAAACAAAAGAAAGAATGGGGATTTTATTGATTTATTCTTTCCCATCACGCAGGAAGCTCGGGAGTTAATCACAGCGGAAATCATACGGAAATACGAAGAATCAACTCAACAGGTTAACACCCAGACCGGAATATAAAATCCGGGAATTTTTTTGTTATTAGTAAGTTCGGTTTTTTTTAATCACATTTGTGTTGCCATTCTTACTAGTCATACTAACTGCTCTTTTGCAGAGTAATACTGCACGGTAATAAGTACGGCGTATATGTAATTAATTTTCCTTCGTATCTTTCTTCTTAATTATAATTACTCACTGCCTAAGAGTTTATTCCTTATTTTCAACTACCAATAAATATTCTTCTGAAGAACAAAACAAATAAACATCTGCCTTATAATTATTTTTAATTTTTCCAGGTTTTTCTCCGTTCGTCATACGGAATGTATTCCAGGTAATTATTAAGAGAGTATCCCAAAACCCTGTTTAAAAAATCAGAGATCTTCGGTCATATCAGAAATATATTTTTATTTTCAGGTCTGTCTGAGGGCGTAACCCGAGTTCAGCAGGAAATAAAAATATATTTCTGATATGAGTCTGCATAAATATTCATAGCAAATAAACTATTATATAATTCAAAACAAGGTTTTGGGATGCTCTCTGGATTAATGCAAAGCAATTGATTGAATTTTACTTGCATACATTTATAAAAATGTGCAATGATTGTAAAAAAAAATTAAAAGCTGGAAGAAATGAAATTTTCTATTTTAATAATGTGCTCTGTGAGATGGTATAATGCATCTGCCCATTATGCTTTATATTTAGCGCAAAGTCTTAAAAATTCAGGTATGGACGTTGTTATATTCGGGATTTCAGGAAGTCCTTTAATTACAAAAGCCAAAGAACATGGGATAAATGTGGTGGATGATGCTGGATTAATGAGTTCAGGCTTATTTTTATTTATAAAAAATTTATTTAAATTCCGGAAAATTTTAAATATAAATAAATTTGATATTATAAATCCTCATATGTCCAGGGACCATGTCTTTGCCTTTTTATCTCTTATTGGAAAAAAATACCATATTATCCGGACCCGTACAGACAGTACTATTCCGAAAGCAAATATTCTGAACAGGATTTTTTATCGAATATCTTCAGGCAATTACATTGTCTCTTCCAAATATATGGTATCCCATATTTCTAAAATGGGTATTGCAAAGAACCATATTTCTGTAATTCCTCTTGAAATAAATTATAAGGATTTTACTTTATTCAGATCCGGGTTGGATTTGAAAAAAAAATTAAATGTAGCAAAAGACAGGATCGTGGTTTCATTTATCGGCAGACTGGACAGGATAAAAGGTGTTGAATATTTTCTGAGAAGTTATGCTTTCTTGAATAATAAAAACAAATTTCATTATCTGGTATCAGGTGAGGAAATCAATTTATCTGTTGCTGAATTAAAACGGATTTCAGATGAAATGAATATAAGCAGTATTTCTTTTTTGGAAAGAATGGATGACGTCAGGGACCTGCTCTGTATAACAGATATCGGAGTGATTCCGTCAATCGGATCCGAATCAATATGCAGGATAGGCCTTGAAATGCTTGCATTCGGTATCCCTGTAATAGGCAGTAATATTAATTCAATCCCTGAGCTGTTAAACGAACTCGGGGGGGTTGTTGTGAATCCGGGTTCACCGGAGGAAATAGCTGATGCTATTGAATATTTTGGACGCTCCGGAAATTATAAGAAAGCAAAGAAAAAAATTTTATCAAAGGTATCGGAAAGGCAGCCTGACAGATTCGCTATGGAATATATAGATATTATCTCCAAAGTTATAAACAAGTAGACCTGTATTTGTTTTGGAAAATAATGAAAGAATATTCGTTATTATATTACAAAATAATATTCTTTTAAAATAATGTATTGAAGTGAAGTATTAAATGAAAAAAATTATATTTGCAGGTACTGGAAGCGGGTCAGGGAAAACCACAATTAGTACTGCTATTATGCGTGTTTTTACCGACAGAGGCAAAAAAGTTGCTCCATTTAAAACCGGACCTGATTTTATCGATCCAAAATTTCATGCTATCGCCAGCAGATCGAAATCATGGAATCTCGATACGGCTTTAAATGATATTGATACTGTCAAATACCTGTTTCAAAAGAACTCCAAAGATTGCGATATTGCCATCATTGAAGGAGTTATGGGTTTGTATGATGGTTGCGGTTTTGATCAGAAAGGGAGCACGGCGGAGCTATCCTTAATTCTTAAAGCGCCTGTTGTATTAATAGTTGATGCAAAAGCGATCTCTGAAAGTATTTGCGCGGTTATACTTGGTTTTAAATTATATAATCCGGAAGTAAATATCAAAGGGGTAATTTTAAATAATATTCATGATAAAAATTATTATAATTCTTTGAAAGAACTGATAATCATTAAAACCGGGATTCAATGTCTCGGTTATTTTCCAATAAATCAATTCAGTAAGCTCAACGAAAGGCATCTCGGTCTTATTCCTGTCGAGGAACAAATTAATATCGAAGAATATTTTAAAAAAATTTCAGGTATTGCTGCTGAAACAATTGATATGGATTTGCTTGAAAAAATAGCAGAAGACAATAGGCAGGTTATAGAAGATATTAATTTAAAATTTCCTGAAAATATAGGCAAAAACCTCAGGATCGGAATCGCAAGGGACAAAGCTTTCAATTTTTATTATGAGGACAATTTGTCTTTGATGAAAGAGACGGGAATTGATCTTGTTGAGTTCAGTCCCATGGAAGATAAAAAATTACCGGATGGTATCAATGGATTGTATATCGGAGGAGGTTTTCCCGAAATATTTACCCGTGAATTATCTGAGAATAAATTGATGCTCGTAGATATTTATAATAAGCTTGAAAACAGTATGCCCTGTTATGCTGAATGCGGGGGATTGATGTATCTTACAAAATGCATTAAAGATATGGCCGGAAATTCTTATAATACTGTCGGTTTTTTTAATGTAAATTGCATAATGACCACTAAACTTCAAAGATTCGGATATGTTGACGTTGAATATGAAGGAATTACAACACGGGCACATGAATTTCATTATTCGGAACTTGAATTTGAAAAAGAAAACAATTTTGTCTTTAAATATAACATTAAAAAAATTAAAGATAATGACCAGCAATGGAACTGCGGATTATTGCGAAAGAACGTACTTGCAGCATATCCTCATGTTCACTTTTATTCAAATTTTATTTTTTTTATTAAGATTGTCGAACTTTTTAGACGGAATTTATTATAAATTTTAAATAGATTGTTAATTGCAATATCATTTACTTATTTTGCATGAGAATATAAATTATGAAGAGAATTCTTTTAATAATACTTTTTTTATTTTGCTGTTCGTGCCGGAATAATCCGGAAGACGGAACAAATCAGGGAAAAATCGTTAATGATAACGCACCACAGAGAATTATTAGTCTTTCACCTGCAATAACTGAAGAGTTATATCTTCTTGGCGCAGAAGACAGGCTTATTGCTAATACTTTTTATTGTAAGCGTCCGGAAGCTGCAATGCATAAAAAGAAAGTCGGTAATTTAATGAATTTCAATATTGAGAACGTACTTGAACTTAAACCCGATTTGATACTAACTACTTCTCTGGCAAACCGGAATAAAATTAATAAGCTCAGACAGCTTAAGATTAAAGTAGTTGAACTGCGTCATCCGAAAAGCTTTAATGAGATTTGCGATAATTTTATTGAACTTGGAAAAGCAATCGGCTCTGAAAAAAAGGCCGAACAAATACTTGCCGGAATACAGCAGCAGGTTGATAATATAAAAAAAATAACCGGGAATCTTCCGAAGAAAAAAGTATTTATACAAATAGGGGCCAAACCGCTCAAAGCCGTAAACAGTGATTATCATATTAATGATCTTATCAGGTTGAGCGGGGGTATTAATATTTATGAAGATTCTGCATTAAATTCATTTTCGAGGGAAAGTGTACTTCTTTCTAATCCGGATATAATAATTATTCCATCTATGGGTTTTGCAACAGACGAAGAAAAGAGGACATGGGAAAAGTATAAAAGTATAAATGCGGTTAAAAATCAGAATATTTTTATTGTTGATACAGAAGTTTTCTGTAATTTCGGGATAAGCACATTTATGGAAGCTTTAAAAATATCGCTATCGCTGTTGCATCCGGAAGTCAGGTTAAATAATTAACTAGAAGTCATCTCAAAATTATTCAGTGCTATGGGAAATGATCATATTTAATAAAATTTCCTGCGGAACTCGGCCTATGGCCTCAGACAGTCCTCGAAAATTTTATTAAATATGATCATTTCCCTACAACGCGAATACAGTATAATATTTTTGAGATGACTTCTAGTTTTACAATTGGATCAATATTTATTAATTAAGCAGGTCAGCCTGGCTGATTTGTTGTTTTATAAGGCACTGACAAATCTATATAATGATAAGATAAGTAAGTAACCATGAATAATAAAAAAAAATCTATACTGATATTTACCGGATTTCTGGCGATCCTGATTTTAATATCTATTATATCTCTCCTGATCGGCAGTAAAAATACAAGCCCTGCGGATCTATTAAGAGCTATAACCGGGCAATCAGACTCTGAATACAGCATTCTATTTGACATCAGGCTTCCGAGAATTTTAATTGGATTCGCGGTCGGAGGAGGCTTAAGCCTGGCTGGCGCAATTTTACAGGGAATTTTCCGTAATCCGCTTGTTGAGCCTTATACTCTCGGAATATCGGGCGGGGCCACTCTGGGCGTTTGTCTTAACCTGCTTTCCGGGCTGGGAGCAGGCTTAAGTTTTTTATCCATGCCTCTTTTCGGTTTTCTGGGTGCATTTGCCGTAATACTGATATTATACTCACTCAGCGTAAAAAGAGGCATTATTAAGATGAACGGCCTTTTGCTGACAGGTGTTATGATCAGTTTTGTATCAACCTCAATATTAATGCTGATAATTGCTTTATCAAAAGCAGAAGAAATACACAGGATTATGTTCTGGATAATGGGTTCTCTTGAAGAAACAAACTGGCCTCTGATATGGCTGTCTATTGGAATTTCAATAACCGGTTTAATCGTTTCATGTTTTTATTGTGTGGATCTGAATGCTTTAAGCATCGGCGAAGAGGGAGCCGCTCATCTCGGAATAAACGTCGAAAAAACAAAACGGATTTATTTTATTATAACATCGCTGCTTACCGGTTTTGCTGTCTCGGTTTCCGGTGTGATCGCATTTATAGGCCTTATAGTGCCTCATTTTTTAAGAATGTTTCTGGGCGGCGATTATCGAATTCTGCTGGTTTCTTCTTATCTGGCAGGCGCGGCATTTCTGATATTTTGTGATACTGTCGCCAGAACGGCTCTTTCTCCTGTCGAGGTTCCGGTTGGAGTAATTACCGGCATCATCGGCGGATGCTTCTTTATTTATACTTTAACCAGAAGAGGCATATTGTGGGAGAAATGATGCTTGATATAAAAAATTTAATCTGCGGATATAACGGGAAAAATATCCTTAATGATATTAATTTTTCAGTTAACAAAGGTGAAATTTTAGGGATAATAGGTCCGAACGGTTCGGGTAAAACAACTCTTCTCAGAGCTTTGACGCGTATTCTGAAGCCTTATTCAGGGAATATCTTTCTGCTTGGGCAGGATATTCATGATATGGGCTATAATGAAATCGCACGGAAAGTCGCGGTTGTTTCTCAGGAGCACGAATCAGGATGGATGAAAGTTGAAGAATACGCGCTTATGGGGAGAGTGCCGTATTATAACAGGTTTCAGCTGTTCGAGAAAAAAGGGGACATTGAAATCGCGGAGAAGTATATGCTGATGTCCGGGGTACACCTATACCGCGATAAGTTCATGCAGCAGATAAGCGGCGGAGAAAGACAGCTTGCCGAGATCACCAGGGCTCTTGTTCAGGAACCGGAGCTGCTTTTACTGGATGAGCCCACTTCGCATCTGGATATTACTCATCAGGTTGGAATACTTGATTTGATTAAAAGGCTTAACTCAGAGCTAAAAATCACTGTTGTAATGATCCTTCATGATTTAAACCTGGCAGGTGAATATTGCGATAAGATCATTCTATTAAATCAGGGCTGCATATACAATCACGGAACTCCGCATGAAGTCCTGACTTATAAGGCTATTGAGGATGTATACAAGACAGTAGTAATTGTTGAAAATAATCCTATTTCAAACAAACCCTATGTGTTTCTTGTATCTGAAGCAGAAAAGAAGAAAAATATTTAATTAATTGTTTTTACTGCGCCTGTAAGTATAGCTGATAAAGCCATGTTAAGAGGCGAATATTTATTTTCTCCAATGTTGACCGGTATTAGTTTGTTGATGTTTTTTCCTGCAATTTTTCCTGCAATTTCAAGACACCATTTGTTGAACAAAGAATCGTTTGATACAAGATTTTTTGACCTTGCGTCTGAAACAGCGCAAGCGATTTCAATAAAACCGGCAATTTCCGGATCGAGGAAGATTTTCTCAATTTGGGCAATCAATATTGCCGATCTTTCTGAATCAGCGAATTGTTTATTTGCAGGGGCGGGCTTGGAACTTGCTCCTACGAATGCAAAGGACGCTATTTGCGCGATCGATATATTCCGCTCCTCCAGGCGCCTGTGCACCGACCGTGCGCTTCGAATGCCGTTCTGCATCCTGACTGTTTTTATGACCGCCTCGTACGAAGCCCGTGCTATAAGTTCGCCTGCTTTCGTATGTCCGCCCGCAGATTCAACCGGTACTCCCTCTCCGCTTATTACAATTATATTGTCAGTGCCGGTGCCGGTAGCCTGGTTAGCAAGCCCTGTGTAGGTGCTTCGGATATCCATATCCTGAATCGCAGCTGTTTTTGCTTCGGTAGCTGTAATAAGAACTCTTGCCATCACAGCCTGAGAAAGATGCGTATTCGAGAGAATTATCATGTTTATTGTACCGTGCGGATAGTACAGGCCTTCGTCCGCAGACTGGCGCTGCGCATTGCCTTTTACGCCTGCAGTGACAAGAGCATAAACAGTCAGCTTCCTGTATTCTTTTCTTATAACAGCAAGATTATCCATATCCGCACCCGTGATCAGAAATGCGGAAGAAGCCGGATTTGCGTTAACAGCATTGCATATCTTTTTCTCCAGTGCGTCTACCGTTACCGAATGGCTGTCGCTCCAACGCGGAGGGGAGAGATAATGATTGCCTGTAGTATCGACGTTTTTAAGCCCGGTCAACGTTGATAAAACTTCCATTTTTTTATTTAATTTCAACACAAGCGTTTTATGCTCAAAGTCGTCAATTGTCCCGTACTTAACTGAAGCTGATTTAATATATGGAATATCTATATCAATTTTCTTTTCATAAAACGAGCCGTCTTTTTTTACAGGAGGCGAAGAGAAAAAATGTTTTCCGTAAAGAGCGGCTGACAGCGATTCGATGAATGCGCCGTAATTGACTGAAGCTCTGCAGGTTAAATTGCACGGGAAAATAAAATGACGGTTATTTTTTACCGCGTCCCCATTTCCCCACGATTTATCCTTTTTTAACACGTTCCACATTTTTGAATTGCCGCATGAATAAACTGCGTGTGGATTGAATTTATTCCATTCTGTGACGTTTATATAAGTAATCTGTCCATCACGTCCTGTTTTAATCGGGATACCTCCTGCGAGTTTAATCGCTTCTGTCTGGAAAGAGTCGTCTCCAGGGGTGCCTAAAACTTTGCCGTCAAAGCCCATTAGGCGCATAACACGAACCCTTTTTTCTTTTGGAACCATAGCAAGTTTTTTTTGTAAATTTTCAATCTTTGCTTTAATGCCAGAAATAATTTCCTTTGCTTTCTTTTCATTGTGAAACATCTTTCCAACAATTTCGATATTCCTGTAAATATCATCCGCTCCGTGAGCTTCTAGTACAATTACAAAAGTATTCGAGTCTTCAAATTCATCGTGTATTGCTTCATGCAGTGAGGCAGCAAATATAATGTCCGGATCAAGTGCTTTTATTATTTTTACATCCGGTCTGTAAAATCCGCCTACTATCTTTGCTTTATGTGCAATATTGCTCTCTGAATCATGGGTCGTGACGCCGGATAGCTTATAACCGGGATTTACTGCTTCGATCATTTCTGTAACTGCCGGCACAAGCGATACAACTCTCGCAGGTAATTTGTCGAATACTACCGGAGAGCCATATATGTCGTATAGAATTCCGTCATCATATTTCGATATGATTGTACTGCTGTTTTTTCCGCATTCGCATGAATCTGCATGAACTACGTTATGAAATTCGGTAAGGAGTGTAACACAAATTAATACAATAAAAAATCTTTTTAATATTTTCATAATTACACCTTTTAGTAATTGTTTATAGCTCACGGTTTAAACCGTGAGCTATGTAAAAAATTTTTAAGATACCAGGGGTTTAGAATTTTCCTGTAAGGCCTATCTTGTAATTCCGTTCAGGCATAGGGTAACCATAAACCCATTCATAGCTTTCGTTTGTTAGATTGTATATCGCAATTTCAGCCGTCAAAGAAGGCGAAATATCGTACTTTGATGTTAGTGTAAAGAAATAGAATGAAGGATTCTCGTGAGTGTTGTCCCTTAGCTCGTGTCCTATGTAAGTGTGTGACAAAGTAATGCCGGACTTTTTATATCCTGCTGTAATGCCGGACTTTATTTCTCTGTCTGCTATAAACGGGAGGTCTTTGCCTGTATTTGAATTTTCATATTTCCTATTGATAGTAAGATTTGTCGATAAGTCCAGAATAACGGGAAGTGATAACATACTTCCAATCGACCAATCAATATAACAGTCGATAATTTCCATTTCCGATTTGCCTATATTATCGTAAACATTCCATACGGTGCCTTCTCCATCCGTATAGGCATTATATATTGTTACTATCCTGTCTTTTGTTTTGATTTTGGAAAATGTGGCGCCTGTGGAAAGAAAGTTTAAATATATGTCGAAACCTCCGTCATATGTAGTGCTCTTTTCGGGTTTAAGATTGGGATTACCCATATAGTTGCCGTAAATATGTCTGTGTTCGGCAGTAAGCTGGTCTGCCGACGGGGTCTTGAACGCCTGTCCGACATTTGCCCTGAGTCTTGCAAAATCGGTTATTTTGTAAACAATTCCGCCTCTGGGTGTTATATTGTCGTAACTCTTTTCGTTTTTATCGTACGATTCACTCTTGCTGGAGAGATCGAATCTGTCATACCTGGCGCCCAACACAATATTAACAGAGTTATCAAACAGCTCAATTGACTCCTGCGCATAAACGCCATTGGTAATATATTGTAAATCAGGAGTGAATGGTTCGCTTTCCTTTCCGTCCTGTCTGGCTTCGCCTTTTTTTTTCAACAGCTCAAACGTGTATCCAATTACTATTTTATTCCACGGCAATAGTGATAACGTAAATTGCTGGTCTGTCCCGACTGTATAATCGTTATAAATTGTCGCGTCATCCTCGACTTTTTCGCTTGGATACGAACCGTCGTACCATGAATTTTTGTCCCAAAGAAAATATGCTGACGGCTTCCACCTTAGTTTATCGTCAAAAAATATTGTATTATATTCTGCATCCACATGGCCTCTGCTCTTATCGGAATATTGTTTGGTATCTTCATCATAGTAGGTGTGTTTTTCATAAGACTGCCAGTTAGGATAATGAGACTCAATGTCGGCATAAGAAAAACCAATTCTTAGACTTTGGTTATCCGAGGGATAAAAAGAAAGATTTCCCCATAGCTGCGCCTGTTTTTCATTTGTATTGTATGCAGTGCTGTAATTTTTTGTTTTATAATCACCGACTTTCATGAGACTGGCGAAAATGAAATAGCTCATGTAATTATTTATATTGCCTTCGCTAGCGAGCGCTGTGCTGAGATAGTCAAAACTGCCTGCTTCGCCGTTAATTGTATTTACAATTTTGCCTTTGCCCTTTTTAGTAATGATATTGATTACGCCGCCTATCGCGGCTGATCCATACAAAGCCGAAGCAGGGCCTTTGATTACTTCAACGCGCTCGATTATTTCAGGCGGCACTTTTCCTATGTTGCCTGTTCCGAGCCTGTGCCCGTCAACAAGCACCAGAACATCTCCGCAAATGTCGTCGCCGTGCTCGTCCGCAGTAAAGTTAGCCATAATGCCTGCGGGCTGCGACATCCCCGGATAGCGGTGATAGTGACCGGTCACCTTTTGTGCAACCGCATCTCCGAGTGTGGAAGCTCCGGTAGCTTCAATTTCTTCAGAAGTTATGACATCAATCATCATCGGAACATCCTTCTGCCTCTCTTTTGTCCTTGTTCCGGTAATTACAATCGTGTTAAGCTTTAAAGCTTTGTTGTCTATCTTTATTTCTTTGTCTTTCTTGGATGGTTCAGCACTTTCTACGGCATTCTCTTCCACTGCCGTAATATCCTGCGCAGCAAGAATACCTGCAAATATAGTATTTGCCGATAACATAATAGTAACTGCAATGAGAAAAAATTTTATTATTTTCATTAAGCGATTCTCCATTTAATTTTTAAAAATTATTTTGTGTTTTAATGCCATTACGGCAGATTTGAAAAATTTTATTTAATATTCAGATATCCTGTGGTTTTGTTCCTCCTTATGATAGATTTTAAACAGGACTCCGCCGTATTGTTTAAGCCAAAAAAAATCCCCAGGCCTTCTGGCCTGAGGATTCCGTTTTTTTCCTTCTGTATGTTGGCGCCGTGCTTTCTTTACCGTCGAAACTCGCACAGCGTTATCTTAACAGGCAGGTCTTCTGGCTCCCGGGTCATTTTACTCGCTGAGTCTTCCCGCATGCTTTGTCTGCTTAAAACGCAGACTGCATTGCAGTGACTTTTACAGTTTTCATCGCCGGTTACAGCGGCGGGTCCGCACCCGATTTTAACGGGTTTCCCTATTCTCTCCGGTGTTCAGCCGGAGCACCTGTTGATGTTTTAAAAAAAATTACTTATAAAGTGTGAATAAAGCTTAAAAATATTTTTCAATATTTTGTCAAGAAAATTTTAATAATAAACAATTTATTACAACCCAAATTCAAGTTTAAAGTGCAACAGGAATAATAAGAAAATAATAGCCTCATAGGAATACATCCATAGGATTGAATCGACGAAG
>JAFGSG010000134.1 GCA_016934735.1 Spirochaetota bacterium
CTTCGTCGATCCAATCCTATGATTGTTTCTCTATGAGGCTATTATCTTTTTCCCTATTTGTCGCACTTGATACTTGAAGTCAGGATAATTACAAGTCAGGATAAAATTAATTACATTTACGCTTAAAATGATACAGGCTTTTAGGTTTATTATATTTATGCAAGCGTTAATAATCCAGCCCGAACTAAAAAAATATTGATGTATTTAAAGATATAATATTTTATAGTTGTAGTAAAAATTAGTAAAGGATAAACACAATTACTGTTCTAATTTCTATATATATTATATCGGGTTATTATAAAATATAATTTATGGAGAATAAATAATTTTGAATTTTAATGAAAAAAGAAAAAATAAAAGATACGGAATTTCTGAATATATAAAAGAAGACACTTACAATGATATAGGCCTTGAAATTAAAGCAGATAAGATTTATAAATCGAATATTATCGATATTAGTATTAACGGTTTAGGTTATTTAATAGAAGTAAGCGGTGATTCCTCTGATATTGATAATATTGATAAACTCGACAATTTTTTTATAAGTATATCTTTGAAAAAAAAAGTGATTTTAACTGAAGTAAAAAAAATATGGAGCATAATACTTGAAAAGCCGGGGAAAAGGGTACTGGCCGGAGGAGTTATTTTTAGCGTAATATCTCCAGAAGACAGACTTGCGATTGCGAATTATATTAATACAATCAGAAGCTGAATAAGATGTTCAATTTTAAAATTACGAATTTCAATACTAAACTGAGGAAATATTTTTTAATATTAATATTTTTATTTCTATCTGAAAATGCTTATTCTTACGATGCGTCCAATTTTAACTGGTATTGGATTTTCTACGAAAACGAAACAGGTAATTTAACTGAAACATTTACAATCCGACCTTTTTACCTTTTAAATAAACATAATAAAAGCGGCGATATTTTCAAAGCTTCGCTTATCCCGATCCTTTTTTGGGGATATGAGACATCGAATAAAACAGAGTGGAAGGCTCTTTTCGGTTTAATCGGATCTGTTGATTATGTCCATAGCAATGGTATAAGGGATTATGACTTCGGCGTTTTCCCGTTTTTTCTGTATGGAGATTCGCCTGATGTGCGGGATAAATATCTGCATATCTGGCCTTTCGGCGGAGTAGTAAAGGGGAAACTCGGTCAGGATAAAATTAAAACAATACTCTTTCCGGGAGTTCTACTCTTTTTTATTTACCCGCCCGTATTCCCACCGACATGGCTAAACCTCGCTGTTTTTTTTATTTCTCTCGTTCCTGCTTATGTGGATTATGAATCAAGGGATTATAAGGCTCATGGAATATTTTGGCCGCTGATCCAGTGGGGGAAAAGCACCTCGAGAGACGATAAAAGAGTCCTGCCGTTTTTCGCTCACAATTTTAAAAAGGACACATATGATAATTATTCCTTCTTAATGATTTTTAATTACGGAAGAGTAATTATGAAGTATGATGAAGAGCGGACTTTTTTTGCCTTTCCTTTTTTCGGCAGAAGGTGGAATATTTCAACCATCAGGAATTCCAGTACATTGTTATGGCCTTTTTTTTCGTGGGGTTATGACATCAAAAGAGGAGCTTTTGAGCTTAATTTTCCGTGGCCGCTTGTGCAGTGGCAGACTTCCCGTGATCCGCAAATCATCAAACGTATTTTTTTTCCATTTTTCGGATCATATAAAGAGAACAATAAAGAGATGTTTTTTGTCACACCTCTTTACATAAGTTTGAAAAAACAGACTGAGCGATTTGAGTCCGAATATTATATAAATGCTTTAATTATATGGTATTTTAAAAGAGAATATAAGAATAAACCAAGCCCTTATTATGGTACGTCATGGCGTTATTTTAAAATATGGCCTTTATTCCAGTATGAGTATGATGATAGAGGCAATTTATCCTTTAACACGCTATCTCTGTTCCCGTTCAGGGATCCTGAAGGATATGAAAAATTGTATCAGCCGTTCTGGACTTTATTCGAATACAGGCGGCTTGAGTCCGGCGAAAAACGTCTCGGAATTTTACTCAGATTATATTTCCAAAGATGGAATGAAGACCTGTTAAATGTAAGAATGCCTGTACTGTTTTCGTACGGGTCATCCATAAGCGAAAATATTAAATTTTCGCTTATGGATTACTTTACTCTGTTCTGTTATAATAGCGACAAAGCGGGTAAATATGTTGGAATATTATTTTCAATGTTTGCGTATAATAGGGATAGTGAAGGGAACTATATTCGATTATTGTGGATCCCCATTAATCTGCAAAAAAAACCTGATAATAATGCCGCGGCAGACCGGAGCGCGATAGAAGATACTGAAGATTATCCTGAAGAAGAATATATAAGTGATTATCCGGGTAATATTGTTTTATTCCGCGGGGACGTGAATAATAGACAAAACAATTTTACTTTTTATACAGCTATATTTTAATTGTTGATTGTTTGTTTTTTCCTGTCATTCATATTTATTGTATTTTTAAATTGACTTTCATTAAATTTTTATATTTAACTTATTAAACTATGAAATATTTTAAAAATCTTTTCTACTTAACAGGGAAAAGGCTCATTGATATACTGGACATTTCAGGTTTTACGATACTTTTATTATTAAGAGCATTATATTTCTGCAAGAACGCTTTCAGCAAGCGAAGGGAAATTTTTAAACAGATGTACATTGCAGGAGTAAAAAGTTTTATCGTATGTTCCCTTGTTGCGATATTTATAGGGATGATTTTATCTCTGCAGGTAGGCATTGAGCTTCAGCGTTTTCAGCAGCAAAGCCTAATAGGCGATCTTCTAATAACCACCATGACAAGAGAGATGGGCCCGTTAATGACAGGCATAATTATTATCGCGTCCGTAGGCTCGGCCATGGCCGCGGAGATCGGTACAATGAAAGTAAGCGAAGAAATCGACGCGCTGGAGATGATGTCTATCAGTCCTGTGAAATTCCTTGTGATGCCTAGACTCATCGCTCTGGCCGTAATGGTCCCGATCTCGACTATTTACGTTATAGCGCTCGGCACTATAGGGGGGGCGATCGTAGCATATTTTCAGTTGAACGTACCTTACGACATTTATTATAACCGTGTTGTTCAGGCCATCCGTTTTAAAGCGACATATGTCGGCATTTTTAAATCTTTTATTTTCGGTATAATTATAGCCGCTATAAGCTGTTCCCAGGGATTAAAAGCAACAAACGGCGCTCTTGGAGTGGGCAAAGCGACAAGATCAACAGTTGTAGCTTCCTTTTTAATGGTTCTTATCGTAGGCTATTTTATTACTTCATTTTTCTACGGCAAATAAAAATGATTGAGCTTATTGCTATACATAAAAGTTTTAACGGCGCTAAAATCTTAAATGGGGTTCATTTTAAGATAAGAAAAGGGGAAACGTTTGTAATAATAGGACAGTCGGGGACAGGTAAGACTGTTACATTGAGGCATATTGCGGGCTTAACCGATCCTGATTCCGGAGAGGTTTTAATAGAAGGAGTCAGAATGAACGGCGCTAGGAACAGAGTAAAAGAAAAACTGCGCAAGAAGATGGGAATAGTTTTCCAATCAGGCGCGCTTATTAACTGGATGAGCGTGAGGGATAATATTTCTCTTCCTTTGCGTGAAAATAAACTGTTTTCTCCGGACGAAATAGAAAGGATAACTAACGAAAAGCTTGAATTGCTTCAGCTTAAGGATGCTGCAGATAAAATGCCTGCAGACATAAGCGGCGGCATGAAAAAGAGGGCGTCTCTCGCCCGTGTGCTCGTTATCAATCCCGATATTATTCTGTACGATGAACCGACGTCCGGGCTTGATCCTGTGATGTCGGAGCATATCAACGAGCTTATCAGGCGGATGCAGAAGGATTTCGATGTGACATCTATTGTAGTAACTCACGATATGCAGAGCGCATACCATATCGCAGACAGAATAGCTATGCTTTATCGGGGCGAGATTGTTCAGTGCGGTACGCCGGATGAAATCAGGAACACTGAAAATCCTATTGTGAAGCAATTTATTACAGGACAGGTTACCGGTCCGATTGAAGTGGCATAGGCTGCCAGCATACCCTCACCTGGCCGGCACTGTTTTGCGGGCGTCAGGCGGGGGCATGGGAACAATTTAATTTTTCGTTTTAACAGAGTTTTGATTTTAAGGTTCGGGAGTTGTATTTTTTTTATTTTTTTGTATAATATCTGTAAGGCAAAGAACATAAGCAGATAGTTGTATATATTGCTAATTATTTTAAATGGAATAAAGATTCAATATTATCAAGGAAATTTTCAATGAAAAATGAAATCGCTGTAGGATTATTCTTTTTTTTGGCTCTTGCTATACTTAGTTATTTTACAATTATCATGAGCGGTGATATTTTCGAGACCCGTGAATATTATAAAATGACTGCAATTTTCCAGAATGTTGAAGGTCTTGATAATAGCTCCAAGGTCAAAGTGAACGGCGTCCTATCGGGATTTGTGGAAGATGTAGTATTGATGCCGGACAATAGCATACTGGTAAAATTAAAAATGTATCAGAAATTTGTCCTTTATGAAAATTATAAGATAAAGGTCAGATACGAAACAATGTTAGGCGGCAGGTTTGTCGGAATTGATCCGGGCCTGGCTTTTAAAGACGGGAAGCACTATGCAATTGTTGAATCGAGGGCTAACCTGAAAGGCGAAGCCATGGTTGATGCAATTGCCGAGTTAAGCGATTTAATAGCTGAGAACAGGCCGAATATTTATAAGACAATAAAAAATATTAAGGAGATAACTGCAAAGATAAATGCAGGGCAGGGCACACTAGGGAAACTTGTTAATGAAAATAAAGTATATAACAACACGGATGACCTTATAAAAGACCTTCGAGAGACAATGGAAGACGCAAGAGAACAGGCCCCGATCACGAGTTTTATACGTGCTGCTCTTCTGGCGTTTTAGCAGTTTTAGTATATATTCTGCCAACATACAGATAGAAGTTTCCGTATCACAGATTGTTTACAAATTTGTCATAATATTTTTAAAAAAATGTTTGTTAAAATAAAATCCTCAGTAAACCTGTGTCTTTCTATAATAAGTTTATACATTATACATTTCTGTGAGAAGAAATATCCTGTATCACCGTTAAGCCGGGAACATATTTTATAATGGAGTCCAATATGAGCAATGAGTCGACAGCCTCGTCAAATTTTATTGAGGATATAATTGAGTCTGATATCAGGAATAATAAGAATAACGGAGAGGTAGTAACGCGTTTTCCCCCTGAGCCGAACGGCTATCTGCATATAGGACATGCAAAGTCAATATGCCTGAATTTCGGCCTGGCAAAGAAATACAAAGGCAGATGCCATCTGCGTTTTGACGATACGAATCCAGGAAAAGAGGATGTCGAGTATGTTGATTCAATAATGGAGGATGTTAAATGGCTGGGCTTTGACTGGGGCAGGCATCTCTATTATGCTTCCGATTACTTTGACAGGCTTTATGATTACGCGGTTCAGCTCATTAAAGAAGGCAAAGCCTATGTTTGCGACCTTAACGCGGATGAGATCAGGAAATACCGCGGCACTCTGAAAGAGCCGGGCAAAGAGAGCCCGTACCGCAACCGCTCTGTTGAAGAGAATCTTGACCTGTTCGCCCGGATGAAAGCCGGTGAGTTCGCAAACGGCGAGAGGGTACTTCGCGCAAAGATAGACATGAAATCTGGAAACATAAATATGCGCGACCCGGTTATCTACCGTATTCAGAAATCGGAGCATCACAGAACTGGAAATATATGGTGCATTTATCCCATGTACGATTTTACGCACTGCCTGTCAGACTCGCTTGAAGAGATCACACATTCCATATGCACTCTTGAGTTTGAGAACAATCGTCCGCTGTATGACTGGGTACTCGATGAACTCAAAGTAAAGCGCCATCCGCAGCAGATTGAATTTGCGCGTCTTAACCTGAATTACACTGTGATGAGCAAACGCAGGCTTCTCGAGCTTGTGAAGGGAGGATATGTTAAGGGATGGGACGACCCGCGCATGCCGACAATCTCCGGACTCAGGAGGCGCGGCTTTACACCCGAAGCCATACGGGACTTCTGCGAGCGGATCGGAGTGGCAAAGGCGGACAGCGTGGTTGACATCGCCCTGCTTGAGCACTGCCTGCGTGAGGATCTGAACAGGCGCGCTGCGCGCGTAATGGCTGTGCTGCGTCCTGTAAAAGTTATTATAGACAATTATCCTGAGGGAAAGACTGAAGATTTGCAGGCAGAAAATAATCCGGAAGATGCCTTGGCTGGTACGCGCATGATTCCATTTTCACGCGAGCTTTATATTGAAGAAGAGGACTTCATGGAAAATCCTCCGAAAAAATATTTCCGGCTTTCCCTTGGACAGGAAGTAAGGCTTAAGCACGCTTACATAATTAAATGTAAGCGCATTGTAAAAGATGAAAAAACTGGTCAAGTAAATGAACTTCACTGCAGTTATGATCCAAAAACAAAGAGCGGCAGCTCGGAGGAGAACCGCAAAGTCAAAGGGACCCTGCACTGGGTATCGGCACAGCATGCTGCTGATGCTGAAGTACGGCTCTATGAGCATCTCTTTTCAAAAGAAAATCCGGATTCGGGAGAGGAGGATTATAAAAAAAATATCAATCCCTTATCTTTTGAACTCCTTACAGGATGTAAAGTTGAGCCTTCCCTTTTAAACGTAAAACATGGAACAAATTACCAGTTTCTGAGGCAGGGCTATTTCTGCGTCGACCCGGATTCATCCGGGAAAATGCCGGTGTTTAACAGAACGGTATCCCTGCGCGATACATGGGCAAAGATTAAGAAGAAAGAAGGGAAGTAAATTGATTGACAGCCGGTACTATATATGCTTTATTTTTCGGATTTATAATTTTAACAGAGAGGTGATTTATGTTAAATTTATTAAAAAATAAAGTAAATTTATTTTTTGTACAGACAGTTTCCCTGATTATGCTTCTGGTTATTGTATTGCCGGCTTCTGCCAGCGATCTCTCGGACGCGACAGCCCTGCGTGAAAGATGCGAAAAAGAGATACAGGGTCTTGAGGTATCTGTAAAGAATTTCGGGGACAATGTAGACATTGACGAATATGTAAAAGGCGAGCAGATGATTAAACTAGGGAAAGTGAAATTTATTCAATCCAAGTTTACGGAAGCCATTGAAATATATAACAACTATTTAAAACTGCAGTTCTGTTTATACGAAATACTTGCTAAAAAATATATAGACAGAACTGACACCATAAATGATGCTGCAGGTGAGGATATGGTGGATTTTATTGATAATAAGAAGATAGTGGCTTATCTCCGGCTGGCCACTCAAAATCTTAAAGATGCAAAAGCAGCGATGGCCACCAAACACTATAGTAAAATAATTAATGTCTGCAGAATCGCAAAAAATTATGCATTGAGCACATATAAAGTGGCTGGAAAACCGTTGCCGGAACAGTATAAAAAAGATGCGGCAGACAATGATGGGAAGATATATAAACAATAAATTACAATTTAATATTCCATGAAATTTTCAAGTTTTTTAATATTTATATCCGTTGCTTTATCTGTTTACGGATCTATTAATTTTTACATATTTCTGCGCGGCTGGCAGGCAATTCCTAAAGATACTGTTTTTAGGATCATTTATGTCATTATCTTTATATTCCTGTTCCTTTCATATATAGCTGGACGTGTTATTGAACGCCAGAGCATCTGCGCAGGCAGCAGTATGTTAGTCTGGATAGGTTCGTTCTGGCTTGGACTTATGATTTATCTTTTTCTGTGTATTTTGTTAATTGATATTTTACGCGCTTCCAATCATTTTCTGCATTTCTTCCCGCAAATTATAACAATCAATTATGAGAAGTCAAAGTTAATAAGCGCTGTTCTTGTTCTTGCTTTCAGTATAATTATTGTTATTGCGGGGTACGTAAACGCGTGTACGCCTAAAGTAAATAAGATTGAGATTAACATAACCAAACCGGGCATTAATATTAATTCATTGCATATTGCAATGGCAAGTGATATACATCTTGGCATCATAATTTCCAACTCGCGTCTTGAAAGACTTGTAAACTCAATTAATGGGCTCAATCCTGATATTATTCTGCTGGCAGGCGACATTGTGGATGAAGACATTGCGCCTGTAATAAAAAATAATCTCGGCGAGTTGTTAACCAGGTTAAATTCCAAATACGGAACTTATGCTGTAACGGGCAATCATGAATATATAGGCGGAGTGAAAGATGCGGTTGATTATTTGACCGCTCATAAAATAACAATGCTTAGAGATAAAGCCGTAAATATCGGCAATTTATTTTATGTAGCCGGCCGGGAGGATAGAAGTATCGGTCAGTTCAACGGCGGGCAGCGTAAATCACTGGATAATATTCTTGCCGGTGTTGACCGGAATCTGCCGGTAGTCCTTATGGATCACCAGCCGTTTGCCCTCCACGAAGCTGCTAACGCCGGAGTCGACCTGCAGCTATCCGGGCACACGCATCACGGCCAGCTGTGGCCGTTTAATTTTATCACTTCAGGGATTTATGAACTTAGCTGCGGATATGCCCGTAAGGGAAATACACACTTCTATGTTTCATCCGGCTTCGGCACATGGGGACCGCCGATCCGAACAAGCTCCAGGTCCGAGATTGTAGAGATTACGCTTAATTTTAATAAAAACTCTTCACAAAACTCTTCAAAATAGTCAGGTTTTTAGAGTTTTAAACAATTATTATAAAAAACCAGCATCTTTGCGAATAGAAGTGAAAATACCTGGTATGTAGTATATTACTCCAAATACTCTACTGAAAAATTTTTCATTGAAGATACAGCCTTTAAATACGCCAGCGGCATTTCAGTTTGAAGATGATGATACGCGAACGCGATGTATCTGTTCGCATGTTTTACTCCCGGATTAGCCGCGTCAACCAGTATCCATCTGTCGGCGACAAATGCTTCCGCCCACATGTGATAAACGAATACGTTTTTAATCCCCCCGAACTCTGCGGACAGTATCATGCCGACAAGCGCGCGGGCAGGAATTTCAAGCGACCGGAGAATCGACACTGCGAGCACAGTATGTTCAGTGCAGTCGCCGGATTTGTTTTTAATAATGTCGGAAGCGCTCATAAGCGGGATCCCGATTGATTTATCGTTTATGTATTTATAGACGAATTGTTCAACATCATTTATAATATCTTTGGAATTTCTGAATCCGGATTTTATTTTTTTTATTTCGGGATCATCCAGATTAAGCAGTCTTGAATTTGAAAGAAATTTTGCGTATGTTTCTTTCTTCTCATCCACGATATTCCGGATATTTCCGGACTCAAGCGTAACTTGACAGATAGAATTTTCAAAGGAACTTTTTAATATTCTTTGCGTGCTTGTTTCCGGTAAAGTAAATTCGCTGTCGTTTGAAATTATGCGGTATCTTGATGTATCCTGTGAATATACTTTGCCGGAAAAATTTGTCAGGGTCACGGTGTAGAATGCGTTTTCAAGCGAGTGTAAAGGCCAGTTCAGGAGAAGGAGTGTTAGTGCTGTATATATAATAAAAATATTTTTCATAATTTTAAAGTTATATTTTGATAAGTTCAATTTTTAAATTAAGCATATAAATTATGCCCTTATGTAAAATTCCTTTTTCATCAACATATAAATTGATATTTTCTTTTATATTTTCTATGGACTGCACTATGTGTATTAATTTATTATCTTTCCCGTTTATAATAATAGTTACGGGTCCAATAACTTTTGTTTTCGCCTGAATCGGCGTGTCAAGTTCTACGGCAGGGTTATAAATATAGTTTACAGCTTCGAATCCGGGTTTGAATTTAGCTTTCATAACCAGCGACATGAAATAATTCCCGTCTATAATATAATCCCTGTTAAGCGTATAATTATATTTTTTATCCCCGTGAAGGAGCTCAACATTTCTCCCGTTAAATGTTGAAACAATATTTGTTTCCTGAAACTTACCGGCACTTTCAATTTTACTGTAATTCTGAAGCTTGACCGGTTTGAAATCAAGGGTTTCGATTACTGTATCCTTTGTAACAGTTGTTATATTTTTAAATTTAATTAAATATTCCGATGAAGTAATATAATTATTGTTTTCAGTTCGGTTTATTATAATTGCATATCCGACCTCGATCTCGTTTAGAAATAATTTATATTTCCATTCGCCCTGTGCCGTGTTCTCAGAAGCCCGACACCAACTGGATAATATAATCAGCAGCAATAAATTGAAGCATTTTATTATAATTTTCATGGCATCATACCTTTTTTTTAAAGTGATCAAATCCTGTGATTGGAATTTTTATTTTTTTTTTATTGCGGATAACAAAAAATCCGTTATTGGTAATTTTTCCGATAGGGGTAACGGAAATGTCTTTATTTATTATTACCGGTGTATCTGATGATCTGCCGGATGTAAATAAAAGTTCATATTCTTCTCCGCTGGTCTCCGCAAATTCATAATAGGATTTTTTTTGTACTGATGAATACTGCCTTATCTCATTGGATACGGGAATACGACTCTCATTAAGTATAAAGCCGGCTTTGCTGCTTTCGCAGATATGCCGTAAATCCGAAAGAAGGCCGTCGGAAATATCGATCATTGATGTGGGCTTGAATTTTTTAATAATGCCGGGAACAGCGGCAAATCTTGCAGTCGGCCTTTTATGTTTTTGAATGAGTCCGGGGAAATGCCTGATATTCTGTATGTTCCCGGAACGGAGGATTTCCAGTCCTGCCTTTGAATCACCTAGAGTGCCTGTAACATATACCGTATCTCCGGTCTGCGCTCCCTTTCTCCGGATTAAATTATTTTTTAATGTTTCTCCGTATAAGGCTATATTGATTACAAGCTTCTGTGATTTGGAAGTGTCCCCGCCTGAAATCCGTGCACCTGCCGTATTAGCAGCTTCCAGAAGACCGTCGTAAACAGAAAGTACATCTTTGCCGGTCATGTCATCCGGTATGCCGATCGAAATAAATGCGAAGTTTGGTTTGCCTCCCATTGCTGAGATATCGGAAATGTTTCCCATCATCGCTTTAAAGCCGATATCTTCAAAGCCGGAAAATTTTCTTTTGAAATGAACAGACTCAATGCTTATGTCTGTTGTGATCAGTCCGGATTTATTTTTTGTTAATTGAAAAACTGCGCAGTCGTCGCCGATTGACTCAATAAGGCAGGAAGGCGAGGGAAGTCCTTTTTTAGTGATTAGATCTTTAATGCTATTCAGGAGTTCCCATTCGCTTTTTATTCGCATATATTGAACTGTTATTTTTAAATATATCTATTAAACATATATTCAATTCTTTTTCTGGATTTGTCAAGTCCGATAACCGGGACAACATCATCCAGTTCCGGGCCTTTAAGACGTCCTGTTAAAATTCCACGTATGGGCATAAAAAGTTTTTTACCCTTAAGTCCCGTTCTCCCCTTTGCAAAGCTGACTAACGCACCGATGAGAGAATCCTTGTCTGCGGTATTTGTTTTAATGAATTCATATGCTTCAGTAATGATTTTTTTCGAATCCTCCTCTTTCAGAAGCATATCTGTTTCTTCATCCGGTTCCAGGACTTCAGCAAGGAATATTCCGATGAAAGATTTTATTTCTGATAAAAGATCACATTTTTTCTGAAGAATGGATATAATAACTTCAAGCTGTTGTTTTTCTATTTTATTGGGATCATATCCGGCTTCTTTTATATAAGGGATAAAGAGATCAGTTATTTTATCCAAAGGATATTTTCTCAGATACTGGCCGTTCATCCATTTAAGCTTCTGAAAATCAAATACTGCCGGGCTGTTGGACAGCTTTTCAATGTCAATCTGTTTGGCTATCTCATCGATGGAGAATATTTCTTCGCCGCTTTCCGAAGCCCAGCCCAGCATGGAAAGATAGTTTAGAAGAGCATCAGCAAGATATCCCTGCTCCCGATATCTCCTGAGCGAGGTGATTCCATGCCTCTTGCTAAGCTTGCTTCGGTCCGGCCCCAGCACAAGGCCGTGATGTGCGTACACGGGCGGGGTAAACCCGAGGGCTTTTGCAACGAGAATTTGCTTGGGTGTGTTTGATAGATGATCTTCTCCGCGGATAATATTCGTGATCTTCATCATGGCATCGTCAATGACTACAATGTAGTTATATACCGGGACGCCGTCAGATCTCACAATTATGAAATCGCCGCCGATGTTTTCGCTGTCGAAAACAACCCTGCCTTTGATTTTGTCATCAATCTCAATAGAAACATCTTCCGGGAGCTTAAATCTGACCGACGGTTTTCTTCCCATTGCCTCGAATTTCATTTTTTCTACAGCAGGTAGATTCCTGCATCTACCTGAATATACAATCGGTTTGTTTGCAGCCGCGGCTTCTTTCCGGTGCGCTTCAAGTTCTTCGGGTGTGCAGTAGCAATGATATGCATTACCGTTTTGCAGAAGTCTTTCCGTAAAGTCTTTGTATATTTTGAATCTTTCAGACTGCCTGTAAGGTCCGCATGATCCGCCTGTATCAGGACCTTCCGCCCATGCGAGACCCAGCCATTTAAGATCCTCTATGAGCATAGTTTCATATTCTTTTGTGCTTCTTTCTTTATCAGTATCTTCAATTCTTAAAATTAATTCAGCATTATATTTTTTTGCAATGATATAGTTATAAACAGCTGTTCTTACGTTCCCGATATGGATATACCCGGTCGGGCTTGGTGCAAATCTCAGTCTCACTTAGTGCTCCTTTTAATCTATTTTGGTTAAATTCCCCGCGGCTCGCGGCGGGTGGCTTCATTTTAATTTGATTCTTATTATTTAAGTTAAATATAAAATAACAGGCAATAAATCTTCAAGTAATATTTAATAGAAAAAAGACTTGCGAAAGATGTAAAAAAAAGTTAGGGGGTAAAATTAGTTTCAATATTTCTTTAATTGATTATACCCGATTAAACAGGTTCTTAATGGAAATAGACTAAGAACTGAGGAGTATGTAATGTTCCATATACAGGGTCTTGACGGTATTCAATTTAACATTTCTCTAGAAGATCTCAGACATAATGAAAAAGTCAATAAGCTCAATAAAGGTTATGCCGCAAGAAAGATTATTGAAAAAAATGAAGGCCAGTACAGAGAACCCAATGACAACGGTATTTTATCACATGCAGTAAAAGCGTATAAAGAAGCAATAAAGATAAGCAATGACCGGGAACCCATTCTACATGCGTACACAATAATGAAGTTTCCGGTATTAACGCTTAATCCTGAAATAAGCGTTACCGATGCCTGGAATTTTCTTAAAGAAAAGGGTGTGAGCCATATGCCCGTACTTTCAAAAGAAAATAAAATAATAGGAATTTTATCTGATAAGGATCTTCTGGAATTCCTTTGTATCATTGATTGCAATAAAAAGGATATTGCTTTAAAAACAGTAGTGGATGTAATGACAAAGAAAGTAATTACATCGGGCAAGTTTACGGATATACGCAGGATAGCAAAAGCCATGTTTGAAAATCATATAGGTACAATGCCCATTGTTGATGAATCCGGATATATTATAGGCATTGTTACAAGAAGCGACATTCTTTATGCGCTGGTAAATTATCCGCCGTTAAGCCTGTGGATTTAAAGAGATGAAGCAGTTATATAAAGGAGTTCCTGAATATATAATAAATCAAAAATTAAAATTTAACGGTCTTACTATATAATTCATTGTGTCAGGCCTTGATAAAAAATATAGCAAGTTGTGGATATTCTTAAAGCCGGCATTTCAGTTTATGGGGTCATTCCAAACGTTAGCTTCATGCAAATAATACTTTACAAATTTTAAAGCCTATTTTATGTTGTTTTTCAATAAATGTTAATATATTTGACCTCAAATGAATGTATCACCGCACAAAGATTATTAAGATACAAATTGTTTGAGATACCACGTTTTAAAAAACCTGAATAAATTTAGTCGCCGCCTTAGACTAGAAAAAGAATTATGCAGATAATTATTTTAATCTATAGATTTGGTGGAGGATTTTGAATGTTAAAGGAATATCAGACTGGTCAAATAAGGAATGTTGTAATTGTAGGACACAGCAGTACAGGTAAATCAACCTTGCTTGACGCAATGCTTTATGCGGGAGGCAAAATTGATAAAATAGGAAACCCGCAGGACGGGACTCTTACTTCGGATTTTGATGAAGAAGAAAAAAAGAGACACATGTCAATCAAAAGCGGGATGGGTTTTGTTGAATTCGAGGACGTTAAGATCAACATTATCGATACTCCGGGACTTGCGGATTTTGTTGGGGAAGTGCGTGCGGGATTGCAGGTAGCTGAAGCCGCAATAATACTTGTTGACTCATCTGAAGGTGTGCAGATAGAGACAGAAAAAGTTTACAGGTATATATCCGAAAATAAAATCCCGAGTATTTTTTTCATAAATAAGATGGATAAGGAAAGAGCGGATTATTTTAGCGCTCTTCAAAATATTAAAGCAAAACTAAATGCAAATACAATGCCGCTTGCCATTCCCATCGGTGAAAGCAATTCATTCTCCGGGCTTGTGGATATTCTTAAAATGAAAGCTGTTACCCTTAAAGGAGACGGAAAAGACGTACAGGTCTCTGCCATCCCGGATAATCTTACTGATACTGCTGAAGAATATAAAATGATGATGACTGAATTATCGGCGGAAGGAGACGATGCGCTGATTGAAAAGTTTCTTGACGGCGGCGCTCTTACCGATGACGAAGTCCTTAAAGGTATAAGAAGTCTGTTGTGCCAGGCAAAGGTTGCTCCGGTTGTCTGCGGTTCAGCGATAAAAGCAACAGGCGTTAAAACGCTTCTGGAAATTATTAAAAATTTTGTACCTGCTCCGGCAATAGGACAGCAATTTAAAGGTCATAATCCGAATGACGCATCTAAAGAAGTCGTTGTAGAAAGTCTTCCGGATAAATATTTCTCCGCTATAGTCTGGAAAACCAACATAGATCAGTATGCGGGCAGATTTAATTACATGAAAGTAATATCCGGCCAGCTTTTACCCGATTCGGAATTATTAAATACAACTAAAAACGCTAGAGAAAGAGTATCAAAGCTATATACGATAATCGGAAACAAGCAATACGATATTCCTAATTTGTCCTGCGGCGATATAGGTATAGTGGTAAAACTGGAAAAGACATCAACCGGCGACACGCTGTGCGATCCGAAACATTCGGTTGTGCTGCCAATAATTAAACTTCCTCATCCTGTTTTTTCCTATGCGATTGAAACTCCGAACAAGGCAGATGAGGATAAGGTAAGTCAGGTTTTTCATAAAATTACAGATGAAAATCCTACAATTAACTTTTCTTTTAACGCTGAAACAAAAGAGACAGTACTTGCCGGCATGGGAGAAATGCAGCTCGATATCATACTGAAGTCGATCGCGGAGAAAAATAAAATTGAGATAAAGACAAGAGTTCCGCGAATAGCATACAAAGAAACCATTACTAAAAAGGCGGAGTCCCAGTATAAGCATAAAAAGCAGTCGGGCGGCCACGGTCAGTACGGCGAGGTTTACATCAGGGTTGCTCCGTTAAAAAGAGGGCAGGGATTTGAATTCAAAGACAGCATTGTCGGAGGAGTAATTCCAAGGCAGTATATACCAGGAGTTGAAAAGGGACTAAGAGAAGGATTGGATGAGGGAGTACTGGCAAAATTTCCTCTTGTTGATATATGGGTTGAGCTTTATTACGGTTCGTACCATGATGTTGATTCTTCTGAAATGTCGTTTAAGATTGCGGGAAGAAATGCTCTTAAACTTGCAGTGGAAGCAGCAGGGCCGCAGCTTCTTGAGCCGATAATGGAAGTGACGGTGTATGTGGATAAGGAATTCACCGGCGATATTCTGAACGATATTACAAGCAGGAGAGGCCGGGTGCTCGGCATGGGTGGCGGCGAGGACGGCGGCAGTTCATCCGTGAAAGCGAATGTTCCGCTTGCGGAAATGCTGAAGTATTCAATAGACCTCAGGTCGATCACAAGCGGTAAAGGATCCTTCGAGATGAAGTTCTCGCACTACGATCCCATATCCGGCAAGATAGCAGAAAAGGTTATAGAAGAGAGGCTAAAACACCTCGAAGAAGAGGCGAACAAATAAGCGAAAGGACACAAAGGCCATCCGCGTGGATGGCCTTTTTATTTTAAGGTGTAATATCCCGATACCTGAGTCAGGGATATAAGGTTATTAATTTGCGAAACAAATCGATAACGCTTTAAAATATACCGCCGATGCTGAAGGCGTAGACGGCTGCGAAGCACCAGTTGCTTGCCGTGCGGCATTTTATTTGCCAGCAGGAGGAAATTTTTATAATATAAATTATAAGATGTTTAGAGAATCAGAAATAAAATACTCAATTAAATATTCCCTGGTTTTTTTAATATCCCTGTTTATACATGTGATTTTATTTCTCAGCATACTATTGCCTGTATATCATGATTATCTTAATTCTCTTACTTTTAAGAATATGCTGGATATTTCATCACAGGGAAGGGATATTATTGTTAATATAAACGAGGATAATAAAACTATAATCGATGAAAAAACTCTTTTTTCCGAAAAAGATTCTTCTGCAAAGGGATATATAACGAAAAAGAAAGGAGATCGCTGGCTTAACAATTCCAGGGATTTCGCTTTAAAGAAAGGTTTAAAGTCCACAGGTAAAGGCCTCGATAAAAGCACAAGACGGCCGCTTAAAACCGGTATTATGGTAACCGATAATGCTGAGCTTGTTATCACGATGCTCAAACAGGACATGGGGGGCCTTCTTCTCGGGGAAGGAGGCATAAGCGAACGTACCGCAATACCGGATAAATACAGCTTCACAAAAGAAAACGCTATCTTCTATTCCAATGACGGAACATTTTCATTTAATACTCTTAAGTTTAAACCGTTCAGATACTTTAAGGATATGAAAGATAAAATAGCGAACCACTGGTTCCCACCTCTGTTAGCCAATGCGGTGATATACGGTTATGACCCAATGACAGGAAGCTACACGCCTGGGAGACTGCGTATTATGGCGATTCCCAATCAGGCAGTCAAGCTTTACTTTATCATGAACAGAGACGGCGATGTGCTGGATGTTGACATTGTTGAGTCTATGGGTAATAAGCCTCTTGATTCATCCTGTATTGATTCCATTAAAAATTCCAAAAATTTCGGTAAAGTCCCGACGGAGATCGAAGGGGAGGAAATCCTAATCCGTTTTGTGTTTCTTTATGTTATAGAATAGACCGGACTTCTTTAAAGACATAAAAGTCATTTCCGACAGATGGAAAAACCTGATAGCGATCGAATGATTTTTCGTCGCATTGCTTTTCGAAATGAAAACTTAATAATAAACGGAATATTCTTATGTGCGTTCAATCAGATCGGCAAGTGTGATTTCCCCTATAATACCTTCTTTTGATTTTTTTATTTTATTGAATAGATTTTCCATAATTTTTTTTAATTTATCGCGCGAAGAAATAATACCTGGTACGTAAAGGCTTACGTCGTGAATCAGTTCAATTATATCGGATAAATAAATATTTTTTGAAGAATTCGAAGGCGATAGATTTTCATCCGACTCTGCAATAATATTTTCCTTTTTAAATATTTCCAGAAAGTAATTCAGTTCATCGCGGTCGCTTAGAGTTATTTTCAGCAATTCTTTATAACTAGTGTGTCCTTTTCCTTTTTCAAATTTATTATAAATAAAATGCAGTATGGAAATTCCATAAAATAAATGAATATTGTTTTTTATTTTCAGCGGTTTCTTTAATTGTAAGTATGTATGCGGATGCATAAGTGTGTAGGAAACTTCTGCGCCGAAAAGTACGATTAAAAATGAAGTATAAACCATAAGTAAAAAAATGGGTATAGCCGCTAGTGCGCCGTAAATAGCAAAACTGCTTTTGGCAAAGGCTTTAATATAAATTTCAAACAATAAAATAAAAATCACCCATACTAAACCGGTAAAAGCAGCGCCTATTGCAGCGGGTTTAAAAGGTACTTTTGTGTTTGGAAAGAAAATATATATCAGCAGAAAAAGCAGCCATATTAAAATAAACGGAGCGAAGAAATTACTAAGATATAAAATAACGCTTTTTCCTTTTTCCCCTTCCCATGTAATTCCGTTGTCGATTGATCTGAGGATCATTCCATTATCACCGAAAGCCCATATCGTGTTATTAAATATTTTTAATGAATTTATATTCCCGATGGATAAATCCTTCTTCCGCCAGTTTTGTCCGCCATCCACAGTAAAAACAATCATGCCTTTGCTGCCTGCAAGATAACCTGTCGATTTATCAATAAAGGAGATGGAATAATAATTAGTATCTGAATATTTTTTCTTTTCCCATGTTTCTCCGGAGTCATTGCTGAAAAGAATTATACCTTCGTCGCAGGCGAGAATAATCTGATCTTTATTGATGAAATGTGCTGAATTTATGTTGGTAATTGTTTTTTTTACTTTTGCCTCGGGGATATTTTTCCATTCCCATGTCTTTCCATTATCGTTTGTTGTTATTATTAAGCCTCTTTCGCCGGTTATTATGCCGTAATTATTGTAAAATGAAATTGACTTTAAGTTTACATTAATATCATTCCATTCTTTTATTTCTAACTTTTCCCAGTTATCTCCGGTAAAGAGCAGATATCCGTTATCCGCTGTTATAAAACCATTGTTTTCATCAAGCATGTGTATATCATTTAATCCGAAGTTGCCGAATTTTTTCAGTTCCCATGATTTGCCTTTGTCGCTTGTAAATAAAAACAGACCGTTCTTACCGACAATCCAGCCTTGATTTTTTATGAACTGTATGTCTCTGAATTCGGCTTTATCATATTCGAGTTCTTCAACTTTGAACTCCTGCATAATAAATGATTTACTGTTTGCATCAAAATTATATACTTCCTGGTTTTCTAAATCTATCTGGTTAATGTTAACAGGCGTAAAATCCGTTACAGAATTTTTTGAATAGACAATATTTGCTTTGCTCCCGACTGCCCATATTGTTCCCTCGTCCGTGATATCTGCTGAGTGGCTGCTTGGGGAGGAAAGCATTGATGTTGCCTGGCTTGCTAATGTACTACCGGATATAATCAATATCGGGCCGAGAGACAAAGCAGCCCAGAAATAGATAATTTTTAATAGAATTGTGCGGCCGGTTTTTATTTTCCAGATGTCATTAAGTGATTTATCAAGTGTTCTGAGTACTGCGGTAGCGGAAAAGATCAATATGACTGCTCCTATGCCTCCTATTTTACCTGCATTATCTATGAGGCCGGAAATGGTTTCCAGAACTGGATCAATATTAATTTTAATATTATGATCCACTAAAAAAGTAGTGATTGTGGAAAAAAATTCGTTTTTTTGGTCACCGACATTTTTATAGAAAGAGTAATAAACCGTCAATACCACAGTAAGGGTCGGTATTAATGAAATCAGGGTTGTATAGGCAATGGAGGAAGCTTTGGTAAGGCAGTCGTCTTCTAAAAATTTTTTTGAGGAAGCAACCATTACTTTATAAGTATTTATAATTTTTTTATTGTATTTGGAATCCCCTGAATATATCTCATCGATCATTTTTTTAATATTCGTGACTTTTGCATTTGCTTTCTTAACAAGTATTTTGGTTTTTTCTTTGAGTTTCATTTCCTTACTCCTGTGTCTTAGACTCCCTGACTCGCTATGTTATGAGAAAGTAGTTATCAAATCGGCTCAGTAAAATTAATTATGCTTTAATAAAAGGTAAATATAAAAATAAAATCTATCTATTTTAATACAAGAGCAATGTATATTACAAGAATAAAATAATACTCCGTCAAAATGAGTACCAATGCCTGAAATAATAAGCTGTGACCCGGATGTGCAAAATCAGCATTCATTTTGAACACTCTTTATTCAGCATTTTCTGGGGCAGAGAATGCAGTGTTCCATAAGTGAATATTGAATCCTGATCAGATTATACCACGCATTGGAAGATAATTACCGGAACAAAGGTTTCATGATTAAGCATTTAAAAAAATAAGTAGAGACAGAGTAATACTTGTCTCTACTTATGATACGTTATGGAAAAAATAAACTTAGTGAATTTTTAAATGTTTAAAAAGGTATATTGTCGTCTGAGAAGGGATTTTCGTTTGAACCTGGCTGCTGAGAACCTTCAGAAGTAAGCCCGCTGACTGCCTGATCGCTTGGTTTGCCGTCTAAAAATTGAATGTTATCTGTTACAATTTCAATTTTGGACTTTTTATTGCCTTCCTGGTCTTCCCATCTTCTTTGCTGTAATCTTCCTTCCAGTGCAATTCTACGGCCTTTCTTACAATATTCTGCTAATATTTCACCCATTTTACCCCATGCTATACAGTCAAAATATGAAACTTCCTCTTTCTTTTCACCACTATTTGTTGTGTAATTTCTATTGTTAGCTATCGAAAAGTTTGTAACCGCGGTCCCGCTTTGTATGTATTTTAATTCCGGGTCCCTGGTTAATCTGCCTATTATGGTTACCCTGTTTAAATCTCCTGCCATATTTACCTCCTAGTAAATTATTTTTTAGGGTGGGTATATGTAACTAATATAGTAATAATTTTACAAGTAAAAAAACATATTTAATTCAATAATTTAATTTTTTTTAATTACAACTGTCTGATTTTTCCTTAAAAAACCTGCTTTTATCATAAAAATTAAATAAATAAAAATCTGTTCGGGCAAATTGCCAATAAGTTAAAAATTGTATTGACTGAAATATATATGGAAGTTAAAATTGTAAAAAATTACAAATTAAAGGAAGTGATGCATAGATGGCAAATCCCATTGAAGTTGAAGTTAACGGAGATCTGGAAAGAGCGTTTAAAAATCTGAAAAAGAAAATGGCTTTTGAAGGAGTTTTCAAAGAACTTAAGAGAAGAAGGTATTATGAAAAACCCAGCGCTCAGAAGAAGAGAAAACAGGAAGAAGCCGAAAGAAGACGCGTAAAGAAAATGAGAAGAATGATGGGACATGCACCGATCAGAAAAGTTCCGGGACCTGGTGCAAGGCCGTTCTCAAGAGACCAGCAATCAACGCCGGTAGATCAGGATAAAAAGGCAAATGGTTCCGATAAAATTTAATGCTGTTTCTCGATTGAAATCAGAAGAGTAAAGAAATAATTTACTTTAGTTTTTTAAAATCCGGTTTAACCGGATTTTTTTTTAAATAAGTTCAATTTTTTTGTTTTATTATATGAGCGTAAAAAAAGAATTAATACCCCTTGCCGAAAGATGCCGCCCCAAGAATATTGAAGATTTCATTGGCCAGAATCATCTTATGGCAGACGGTAAAATATTAAAAGCTGTATTTGAAAAAAAAGTCCATTTTCAATGATACTGTGGGGAGAGCCAGGTTCGGGTAAAACCACACTTGCGTATTTAATCGCTAACTATTGCAATATGGATTCACATTTTTTAAGTGCAATATCCGCGGGAGTCGGCGATGTAAGAAGAATTATAGCGAAAGGTAAAAAAAACAAAGAGAATGGGCTGCCCACATTACTTGTGATAGATGAAATACACAGGTTCAATAAAGCACAGCAGGACGCTGTCCTGGGCGCGGTAGAATCTGGGGACGTAGTGCTCATAGGCGCTACAACGGAAAATCCTTCATTTCAGGTTATCTCTCCTTTGCTTTCCAGGACCCGCGTTATCAGACTGAATAAACTATCCGACAATGAATTGTCTGTTATCCTCGAATCCGCAATTCGCAAAGATGATATTTTAAAAGAAAAAAAAATCATCTTTGCCGACGGCGTACGAGATAATCTTATAGGAATATCCCAGGGCGATGCCAGAAGAATGCTTAATTTACTCGAAGCTTCGATTCTATTGTCAGCAGACGGCAGTATAACTGAGGGTATTCTTAAGGATGCGCTCCGGGATATTACAATATACTATGACCGCGCGGGCGAAAAGCATTATGATACAATATCAGCGTTTATTAAGTCATTAAGGGGGTCGGACCCGGACGCGGCTGTATATTATCTCGCGAGGATGCTCGAGGGAGGCGAGGACCCGGAATTCATTGCCAGGCGGATGGTCATACTTGCCTCGGAAGATGTCGGCAATGCTTCTCCGAACGCGATTACTATTGCGACATCCGTTTTCCTTGCGGTAAAGAACATCGGCATGCCCGAAGCTGAGATCATTCTCTCGCAATGCGCTACTTTTCTTGCGTCGTGTCCCAAGAGCAATGCGTCTTATCTTGCGATACAGAAAGCGAAAAACGCCGTAAGCAATAGCAGTGCGCTTGATATTCCGATGCATCTGCGGAATGCCCCGACAAACTTGATGAAAAAAATGGGTTATCACAAAGGATATAAATATCCGCATGATTATGAGGGACATTTTATAGAGGAGAATTATCTTCCTGAGCAGATAATACATGAAGTGTTTTACAAACCCGGTGATCAGGGCAGTGAAAAATCGATTGCTGAAAGGCTTAAAAAACTGTGGCCGTGGAAATATTCTTAGGGCAAAATTTAATATATGATGGAAAACGGCAGTGATTGCTTTTATTATAAGAGAACCTCTAAAAATCAGAGTTTTTATTGGTTCTCCAAATAAAAAGCCTGATTTTTACCTTGATTTGTTCCTAATGGTTACATCAATATTTAATTATTAGAGGTAACCATAATTCTATCAGATAATAAAACCATGGACAGTTTTTCAAAAATCCCGGCTATCTGCCATTGCAAATGAAAAATTTATTTTATATTTTAAGAGGAAGATATGCAGAACAGCAGAGACAGACTATTTAACATACTTTACACAAAAGCTTTCAGGTACAGCGATAATCCGCCATTTACTTTGACATCCGGCGCTGTAAGCCCGTATTACTTTGATTGTAAAACAGCAACGCTCGATCCCGAAGGCTGCACACTTATCGGGGAGCTTATATTCTCACAAGCAAGAGATTTCGGCATTGACGCTGCAGGCGGACTCACTCTCGGAGCTGATCCGATCTCGCTTTCACTGTCGCTGGAAGCCTTTAAGAATAACAGTATTATTTATCCGCTTATTGTGCGTAAAGAACCGAAAAAACACGGCACGCAGAAATGGATTGAAGGAAGCCTTGATAAAGTAAAAAAAGCTATGGCAATAGACGATGTAATAACTACCGGCAAGTCTACAATACAGGCTATTGAAAAATTGCGCGAATCAGGCCTTTCAGTAGATAAAGCTTTTGTTATAATTGACAGGGAGGAAGGCGGAAAAGCAAATATAGAAAAACTGGGAGTGGAAGTCTTTTCCCTGTTTAAAAGATCCGATTTTGACGCTGAAAGATTGAAGAAGAAATAAATATGTATTCTTTATCAGTGACCCGCCCTGCCTGACGAGCGGGGACATATCATGAAGAAACCGGAAAAAGTCATACAACATACTTTTCGGAATTTTATTTCTCAGATGAAATCAGTTTATAATTTAAAAATATTATAAGTATAATTAATGAATATATTCAACAAAATATCTGCTGCTATTTTACTGATCCTCAACTGCATTCTTGTCCCGGAGTCAGCGATCGCAGGTATTATTGAGAAAGAGCCATACTCTATACCTAAGAAAATCAGGTACAAAGATAATTTTAAAATAGCTATTTTGCCATTCACGGGAGAAATATCCGAAGAAAGAAAATACATCAGGGATCTTGTAAGAAATTATTTAAAAGATCAGATTTTATTATACAAAAAAGTCCGTTTTCCTTATCTTATAATCGATCAGAAAATAAGCGCATTTGAGAGCTCCAGAAAAAATACAGATGGAACAGAAAAGCCGGTTAATGATGATAAAGAAGCAAAAGACGCTTTTCTTGATCTGCATATCGCTGATGAAAATAAAATAAAAATACCTTCTGACATTAACTCCAGCGATTGGGAAGCTATTCCCGGAATTGATATTTTAATCACTGGAACTGTTATACAGAACGCGGATATCTTAAAAGTAAGAGTGCAGGTATATAATAATATTTATGCCCGGGTTTATTCTATTGAGAAGAAAGGGCAGTTTAAAGAAATTGATCAGCTTCTGGAATATCTTTCGCGTGAATCAATAAAGGCAATAATAATGCGTTATGGTTATTTAAACATATCCAGCAATGAAAAAGACGCAGCAATTTATATTGACGGCAGATATTTTGGACGGACCGATAAGAATAATATTCTTCTTGAATACGGCAGTCACAAGGTTTCATTACTAAAAAATAATTATGCTGAAAAGACAACTATAATTAATATCGATGAGAAAGCTGCAGAATCGCTCTATGTCGAGTTCGGCCATGAAGACAGTATATCAAAGAGCATCGTTAGAATAACGACTGAACCGGATAGGGCAAGGGTATATCTCGATTCAGACTTTATCGGATTCAGCCCTTTAGTAAAGAATGATGTTCCTGACGGCAGATACCGTATGCGCATTGATAAAGAAGGATATATCACAAAATATATGACTATTGATGTTAACAGCGATAAAGAAAATAAAAAAGATGTATTTGCTGCCCTGGAGAAAGGGGACAGCAAAGAATATTATTTTTCCAGGACATCTGCTTATAATAATCTGTTTATATGTTCGTCTTTCGGTATTGTCATCAGCGCCGTATCTTATCTGTATTTCGGTTTAAAAGTAAACGATCAGAATGCAAAACTTGACGACCTGCCGGTCACTGATCCGGATTACACTTCAAAGAAAAGCAGGATAGAAGACCGTAAAGACAAGTATAAACTATATCAGCAGATTTCGTTATATACTGCCGGAGCCATGATACTTTCCGCAGGCATTTTTTATTATTTAGATAAAGCGCAGGATGATGTTGCGATTGCGTTTTATCTGCCGCAGAAAAATGTTTTTGCTAATGACTCCTTTACAGCTGCCCCATTTATGCTGTCTTCAATAGACAGGGGAATCGGGATAATAGTTACAAAATCGTTCTGAAAATTATAAGTTTTCGATGAGTCAGTATAGCAAAAAAATTTTACACCTCAGGGTGAGTCTTTTTAGCTGGTTGAGCGTAGCGGGGAATACAAATTCAATCGTAAACTGCTGTAAATAAAAAAAGAGGAGCATGTTGTATAACATGCCCCTCTTTGATAATTAACCAATTTTATTTCAGTTTTAGTTAGAAATAATAAACAACGCCTACAGCACCTTTTAGTATCCTTGTTCCTGTATCTGCAATATCATGAATAACAAATCTTCCTTCAGCGAGTAAATAAAGGCTTCCTGTTAAATGAAATTCACATCCGCCGAATACTTCAATGCCTGCATCCGAGTCATTATCATCGGTCTGATCATCATCATCATCCCAGTCACGATAATTAAGTGCAGGTCCGAATCCGATAAAAGGAGCAAATGAGGATTTTTTTTGCATAAAGAACCAGTACCAGTCAATATGAATTCCATATACTGTCTCATCATGGTAATCGTTTTCAAGGTCAACCCAGTCAAACCCAGGTCTGAATCTAAGTGAATCGAATATTACATGTCCTAGATCAAAGAATGCACCGCCTGACAGATTATTTTCATAATCCAGATCTGAATAATCATCCATCATTTTGTTGTAAATTACCTTGCCGCCGATCGCATATGCAAAAGCATCGCTAGCTCCGAATATAGCCATACCGGCTATTAAAACCAAAACAGCAATTTTTTTCATGAGTTTCCTCCATTATTTTTTTATAAAAATTTTTTTAATTCCTAAAATTAATAATATATAGTAACTAAGTTGAGAAGAAATTATGTCAAACAAAATTTATTAATAATTATTATGGCAGATCTATTTTATAACCGGATTTTTATCCGTAATTTTTACGGGGTGATCTGAAAAAATATTCAAAGTGTATTTAAAATTAAAATCCTTGAACACAGTAAAGCGTATCCGGAAATTGTTGTTTTTATCCAGTGTTTTTATCGGATCTGCTGCTGAAGAACAGATAGTGATCTCCTGCATGGCAGACCAGTTGTAATCATAATTTCTTCCTATTTCCGAAAACAGACTTTTTTTATCCATACCGAATTTACTGATATCTATTGCTTTTTCAACAATAAAAAAAGTTTTTATTGCCGTGTCTTCGTTTAACACTTCATCAAATTTTGCAGAAGATAAATTTACCTTTATGCACTCTTCACTGTCATTAAGCGTAAAGAATAATTCATAGGTTTTCCAGTTGTCGATTTTATGCCCGGATTCGATTTCTCTTACTGCATTGCCTTTTAAAATGTTAGTATTCTTATAATCTGATTTATCAACCGATTTGCACTGAATTAAAAAAAGCAATATTATAATAAAGTATTTGAATAATTTGATGTTCACTTTAAATAATTCCATGATGAGTACTTACGGACTTCTGTGTAATATATATAATATTTTGCCGTTATTCAATAAAAATATCCAATAAAATTCAATCATTTTCATTATTTCAATTATTTTGTTGACAATGTAATGAATTTGTTTTTCTCACATACAATATTAATAAAATGTAACCAGGAAGAATATGCATCTTAAATCATTTGAGTTATTCGGTTTCAAATCTTTTGCAGACAAGACACAGATAATGATTGAGCCGGGAATTACGGCTATAATCGGCCCTAACGGCTGCGGAAAATCCAATATTGTAGACAGTGTTAAATGGGTTCTTGGTGAAAAGCAGGCTAAAAATATTCGCGGCGAAAAAATGGAGGATATCATTTTTAACGGAACAGACCAGAGAAAACCGCTCTCGGTCGCGGAAGTATCCATAACAATTGATAATTCAAATAAAATACTGGATATTGACACAGAAGCTGTTAAAGTAAGCAGACGCATCTTCAGGGATGGAGAATCCGAATATCTTATAAATAAATCCCCTGTCCGTTTAAAGGATATTGAAAAGCTGTTCATGGACACCGGAATAGGAAAGACTTCGTATTCGGTGATGGAGCAGGGAAAGATAGACATGATCCTGTCAACGCGGGCAGAGGACAGAAGATATTTATTTGAAGAAGCAGCGGGCGTATCGCGCTATAAATTGCAGAGGAAAGAATCAGAGAAGAAACTCCAGAGTACAGGTACCAACCTGTCAAGGATCTCCGATATAATTAAAGAGATAGAAAGAGAGCGCGATGTAAAATCGGGCCAGGCGTCAAAGACAAAAGAATATATTTCTCTGCGTAAAAGACTGATTGACCTTGATATAAGGATCCATTTAATCGATTATTTCGATTTTAATAAAAGACGAGACAAGCTGAAAGAAGAAATTCAGAATCTGAATCAGGAAAATGAAAAGATATCCGCAAGAGTATCGAAAATATCTACAGAAGAAGAAAAGGATGAAAAGCTTAAGAATGACATCCAACTCAGATTATTTGAACTGGATAAAGAGCTGCATACTTTCAGAATTAAAATTGAAAATATAGACAGCAAAACCGAAAACAACCGTAAGCTGATCAAAGAACAGTACCTGCGTAAAGAGAGCATTTTAAAAAAGATTGATGAGAGAACAAAAAATTTAGATAAGCTTAATGAAGAAAAAAATAACAGCGAAACGCAGCGCGTTGAAGTAATAAAAAAGCTTGAGCAGGATAACAATAAATTAAGGGATTATATCAAATCACGTGAAGAGAAGGTTGTTTCAATAAATAACGCAAAAAACAAAATAGCTGAAAATAAAAAAGAAATTAAATCGGAAGAAGCAAAATTAGAGGAATTAAGGGAATTTCTGGAAGTTATAATCAAAAAGCTGCTGGATGCAATTGAAAAACGTAAAGCAGAGCTGTCCGGATCAGAAGAGGAAAGACAAAAGGTTAAAGTTAAGATAGCGGATCACCTAAGTTCTTTAAGCAGTAATATCAGCAGGAGCGTGGATATGCTGAATGCAGGCAGGTATATCGAAGCTGCGGAACTGTTGAATAATATAGATATTGAGATGCTGAAATCAGACATTAAAATATTTGAGGATTTCGAAGACGGTTTCAGAACAATTCTTTTCGATAAAACAGGTATTCACGCTGAAAAGGAAAGCCTGGACAGTCAGATAAACGGAAAGGTTGTGCGGATAGGCGAATTGCAGTCAGAGATCATTATGCTTGAGGAATCTCTCGTGAAGTGGGATTCTGAATTAGAGGAGTTAAAGAACGGGATTGCTAAAATTGAAAAAGAGATTATCCGGAATGAGAATGAACAGAACTGGATAGTAAGGCATCTTGAAAATTTGTCTCAGCAGATTGAGGATTTAGCAGGCCAGATTGAAAATCATAAAGAAGATATACTTGCTTCAGAAAAAGTGACTGAGAATCTTGTAAGTGAAATTAAAGAATGGGGCAATCTATTAATCGAATACAATGAAAAGAGCGAGCTGCTTAAAAGAAGTATTAACGAGCAGACGGATAAGAGGTCCGAGATTGAACGTGAAATATTTAAGAGAAAGGATATTTCCAGAAAAGACATAGAAAATCAGAAACGGATTATCGAAAAAATAAGCAGTAAAGAGAAAAATCAGGTCGAATTTGATTTCAAGATATCAAACATTGAAGAATATTTATGGACAGAGTATGAAAAAAAGATTCCGGATATTAATGAAATAAAAGTGGATGAGACTGAACGGTCTGATTTTCAAAATGCCATAAATGGTTTAAAGAAAGAGATAAATGACCTAGGGCCGATTAATAATCTTGCTATAGAGGAATATAAAGAGCTTAGCAGGAGACTTGACTATTACATTAAGCAGAGAGATGATATTGAAAAAGCCAGAAAGGATATAATCTCGGTCATTGAAGATATAAATAAAACATCTATTGAAATATTTACCGAGACTTTCCACATTATCAGGAAAAATTTTTCCGAGATATTTAAAAAGCTTTTTCAGGGCGGCGACGCTTCAATTGAATTAACTGATGAAGAAAATATTCTGGAAAGCGGAATAGAGATAATCGCGATGCCTCCGGGCAAAAAGCCCAAGAATATAAATATATTATCCGGAGGCGAGAGGACCCTCACTGCGATCGCTCTCCTTTTCGCGACTTACATGGTGCGTCCGTCTCCGTTCTGCTTTCTCGATGAAATTGACGCAGCTCTTGATGAAGAGAACATCGGCAGATTCCTGCGCATGCTGGAGCAGTTCGCAAAAAGCACTCAATTCATAATCATTACTCATAATAAAAAGACGATCAGCATCGCAGAATCCATATACGGAATTACAATGGAAGAGCCGGGTGTATCCAAGATTGTTTCCTACAGAATGGAGAAGAGCGAGGGAAAAGCCGTGTTAACATCATAAAAAATTGGATTATCATCCTTTCAGATGCCGCTGATAAAAAAATACAATCACTGTGGGGTACATCTTTTTTATAGAATAAAAAACTTAATTAAAATCAAAAACATGACGATAAAAAATTATGTCGCATAAAAATTAATGTTTGACAAAATTTATTTATTAATTTATTAACAGTATTTCCGTATTCAATAATTTTTGCAGGGAGGATTTTAATGAAAGTTACAAGTGACGGTATATTAAATACAGCTATCGATATGAAGAATAAAAAAAATATTCATGAAGAATCATCTAAGAGTCACAAACAGAAAGTAAAATCCGATTCGGTCGAAATAAGAAGCAGACTTGCTCTAAGACTGACCACCATTCAGAATGAATTAAAAAATTTACAGTCTTCACTGACCAAAAACCAGATCATTAAGGAAGGCATTAATCAACTGGAGGAAGATTTCACCAACGGGAAGAATAATATAAAGCGCATACTTGATCAAATTAAATTTGAAGACAGAAATGTGTTAAACGATTTTCTAGGCAGGAATATAAATTACGAAAAAATTACAAGCGGCAATGAACGGGTAGGGAAATTGATAGAAAAAGATATAACTGAATTGAAAGGTTTACAGATAGAAATAGAAAATATTGTAGCTTCAAATCTTGCGGATGATAATATTAACAACACAATTTCAAAAATAGAAAATTCACTGTTGAAAGTTGATTTCTCAACTATCTCAAATATATCCAGGCTTAAACCTGATCTGGTCATGGGGCTTATAAGCTAGATATGGCTTTTGCGAGCCTTCTGATCCCTTCTTCAATGGTTGTTTCATTTTCGCAGGAATAATTTAAACGTAAAGTATTTACATTCTCCTCATCCACATAAAACGGATCGCCCGGAACAAAAGCGACCTTTTCTTTTATTGCAATTTCAAATAATTCTAAAGCACTTTTCCCCTTCGGCAAAGTAACCCACAAGAACATACCGCCTTCCGGAATAGTATAATGTATGTTCTCAGGAAAGTGTTTCTGCATTGCCGTGATCATTGCATCGCACTGAATTTTATATAATTTACAGATGTTCAGAATATGCTCATCAAGCGGATTATCTTTCAGATGCTGAAAAACCACTCTTTGGGAAAAATAGTTTGTATGCAGATCGGCAGCCTGTTTTGCAACGATTAACTTTTCCATTATATCTTTTTCTGCATATATCCACCCGAGCCGAAATGCGGGTGCAACTATTTTAGAAAAAGTACCCAGTAAAATAATATTATTTTCTTTATATTTTTTAACAGATGATTTGTCAGCACCTGTGAACCGAAGCTCCCCATAGGGATCATCTTCAACAAAAACTACAGGATTATCATTCAGAATAGCTGCAACTTCTTTTCTTTTTTCTTCTGAATAGCTTATTCCGGAAGGATTTTGAAAATTAGGTACAGAATAATAAAGTTTAACCGGATATTTTCTTAGTGTTTTTTTCAGCATAGGGATATCAATGCCGTCTTCGTACAGTTCTACCGGTCTAAACCGGGGCTCATAAATTGACAGCGCCTGAATAGCGCCGAGATAGCCTGGTTTTTCTATGATCACATAGTCATTTCTGTTTAAAAAGATTTTTCCTGTTAAGTCCAGACCCTGTTGGGAACCATTGGTTATTAATATTTCATCCGCCGTAGCTTTCAGGCCTTTTATATTTACGTATCGTTCGGCAATGTATTCCCGCAGGGGTAAATAACCCTCCGTGGTACTGTATTGAAGTGCATTTTTTGCATCTGTCTCCAGTACTTCTGCGCATGCTTTTTTAATTCCTTCTATCGGAAATGAGTCCGGATTGGGCAGGCCTCCGGCAAATGAAATAATCTCCGGGTCAATTGTCACTTTCAATATTTCCCGTATAAATGATTTTTTTATCCGGCTCATTCTGGTTGAAAATTTATTGCTCATGCTGTATGTTCATAATTACATTGACATTTTGTCAATTAATCTATATAATATTTTATTAATTTTTTATATTCACTTATTTCTCTTTCCCTTCAATGGCTTTGTGGAATGAGTTTATAATTGCGGTTTAAATAATTATAAAGTGCATATTTTATTTTATCGTTAAATTTATTGTCGCTATACCCAGGAGTATTTAATGACAGAAACATTAATAAAAAAAAGAAAAATATTAATTGCGGAAGATGACGATCAGAGTGCTGAGTTGCTGAAGATGATCCTGGAAAGGGCCGGATATTCACCTGATGTGGTATATAACGGGAAAAAGGCTTATAGCGCTATTAAAGAAAAAAAATACGATGTCCTCCTGACTGACTGGATGATGCCACAAATGGACGGCATTGAACTCATCAGGAAAGTCAGAGAAAACATCCCAAATCCTCCGGTGATTATTGTTATTACAGCTCTGTCCTCTCAGGATGCGCGTAAGCACGCATTGAATTCCGGCGCCGATGATTTCTTAGCTAAGCCGTATAAACCCAAAGACATTCTTGAAAAAGTTGAGGATCTCTTTTCTATAATCGAGCAAAAACTGCCAAAAGCCGTTCCTCTGTCTCCGATAGTATCCGATGAAAATCCTCCTTTTACGGGTATCTGCATAGCGGCGAGTTCCGGAGGCCCCCAGGCTGTGTTTAAAATAATAAGTTCAATCCCATTTTTACGAGAATCTGCTGTTTTTATTGTCCAGCACGGCCCTCAATGGGCTTTACAGGACATGGCATTTAACTGGAATAGATACTGCAAAATGGAGGTTAAACTCGGTTCTCATGGAGCAAAAATAAGGCCGGGAAATATTTATTTAGCACCCGGTAAATGCCATATGATAATTGAACAGGGACCATTACAGATAAATCTGGTAGATGGCCCTCCTGAAAATTTCGTTAAACCTGCTGCTGATCCCTTATTCAGAAGCGTTGCAAAATGTTTCGGCAGATTCAGTGTGTCGGTCGTTTTATCAGGCATGGGCTGCGACGGTGCACTGGGCTCTCTGCATATTTCAGCTGCAAGCGGGGTTGTAATTGCTCAGTCACCGGAGACTTCATTGGTTAAATTTATGCCTATGACAGCAATGGAAACAGTACCGGATGCGCTGTGTATTCCACTTGATAAAATCTCTGATGCCATTGTTAAATATTCAACGGAACAGTCAAAAAAATTAAATAATTGAAAATTTGTTAAATGCTTTAAGTTAAATAATAACTTTTAATGTTTAGGCAATAGATAGTATTTAAATTTTCGACAGCCGGGAGTATTTGCCGGTATCATGCTGCATTTAAATGCAGTATAATATATGGGAACTGATTTTTACCTTAATCAGTTCCCAATAGTTAAATCAATATTTAATTATTAGAGGTAACCATATTTGTATGTTTAAAAGCAGTTTAATGGTTAATAATATATCCCGATTAGGAAGTTGGATGTTTTTAAATACTTAAAATAAAACAAATAGAAAAAATAAAAGATCAATGTCTGATAAAAATACCAGAGAGATAATTTCCGGCCTGCTTAATTCCCAGATAACAGGAGTTTTAGCGACAAACAAAGACGACCAGCCATATGGAAGTCTGGTGGCTTTCTCATTCTCAGATGACTTTAAGAAAATATTTTTTGCGACCCTCAGTAACACTACAAAATATAAGAATTTACTTGAGAATCCGCAAGTCTCTATTGTTATAGATAGCCGGAGAAATGATCCGGGGGATTTCAGCGGATCAATAGCGATTAGTGCACTTGGACGAAGCAGGGAGCTTACCGGCGATCTAAAAGTAAAAATGATTCAGATCCATTCCAATAGACTGCCTGGATTATCGAATTTTTTAAAAATGGATTTCATCGCTATTTTTGAAATTGAAGTAAATAAATATATTGTTTCAGAGGGAGTGAATACAACAAATGTATTTATCCCCTGAATGCGGATTAATTTTACCTTATTGATTATTCCTTAATTTTTCCTCAGTAAATATCTTTTCCGATTGCCTCTTTATGTTATTCAATGTTTCAAGTACGGAAGCTATGTTTATGCCCATGCTTATGGTTTTTGATTTGTCTTCAAATTTTTGCAGGAAGGATGAAAAGTTAATAGTTTTCCCGGAATAAAAAACCAGTGTTTTTTCATCCTGGGATTCAAATTCCCATTTCCATTTGCTTCCTTCAAGGTCGCCCTTAACCTGAATTACGTCGATTTTTTTCCCATTTTTATCAAGGATATGCTTTAAGGTATAGTCCATGTTAAAAAAAGGCGCATCAATTTCGAACTCTGCAGTAATTGACAAACCATTTTCATCTTCGTTAATAATTTTTGATTTTAAAACGCGGTTCATATAATTTTTGTAATTATTAATATCAATAATGGTATTCCAGACGAGATCAAATGGCGCGTGAATTACCGTCATTGACATGACTGACTCAAACACACCGTCACTTGTTTTGTTTATTGAAAGCAGCGGCCCGTTGTCGAGCAATGACTGAAGTGTAACTGCCAAGGTCTGCGTGCTTAATGTTATTATAAATAAAAATATTGAGATTTTTTTAACCATAAATTTACCGGTATTTTTTAAATTCATTACACTTTTAGATTTGTGTCCATTCTGTACTCGTGTTTAATTTTAATATTGACATAATACATGAATTCCATATAATAAATCAAATATAATTAATTGAATTATTAGAATTGTGAAAAGCAATAAAAATATAGTTATAATAGGAGCAGGATTAAGCGGCTTGTCTGTTGCGCCGTTACTTGCAAAATATGGCTTTAATGTTTCGGTTTTAGAGAAGAACGGTAATTTCGGAGGTGTTGCAGGAAGATTTTCTTCCCTCAATTTTATTTTTGACACAGGGCCTACTTGGTACCTGATGCCTGAAGTCTTCGAAAAATATTTTGCCATATTCAACAAGACTTCTTCCGATTATTATAAGCTGATTGGCCTGGATCCGTCTTATAGAGTATTTTTTAAAAACAATGACTATATAGACATAAGAAAAGATATAAATCATAATGCGGATGTATTTGAAAAACTGGAGAAGGGCGGAGGAGATAAATTAAAACAATATCTTGAAATAGCTGAATATAAATATAATACGGCATGCAATGAATTCTTATATAAAGATTATAATTCAATATTCGATTTTTTAAATAAAAAAATATTATTTGAAGGTTTAAAACTTCATTTATTATCGAATCTTGATTCTTATGCAAAGAGATATTTTAAAATTAAAAAACTGCGTCAAATACTGGAATTCAATACTGTTTTTCTGGGGTGTTCACCGGATAAAACTCCTGCTCTGTATTCGCTGATGTCCCATGCGGACATTAAAAAAGGAGTTGCGTATCCCGAAGGCGGAATATATAAACTCCCGGAAGCTTTTTTTAAACTTGGAAAGGAACTCGGTGTCCGTTATTTGTTTAACAACGATGTTAAAAAAATAAATATTAAAAACAACAAAGCGGTTTCAGTGCAAACAGATAAAGATGAATATGAGGCTGATTTAGTGCTTGCTGCCTGTGATTATCATCATGCAGACTCCGCATTGCTTGAAGATAAATACCGCAGCTATAGTGATAAATACTGGGACAGAAGGGTGCTTGCTCCGACTGCTTTTATAATTTTTCTGGGATTAAAAAAGAAAATCAAATCATTAAAACATCATAACTTATTTTTAACTGAGAATTGGGAAGATCATTTTTATACAATTTTCAACAAGCCTTCCTGGCCTGATTTTCCGAGCTATTATGTAGGCTGCCCTTCAAAAACCGATCCGGGCACAGCTCCCGGGAACTGCGAAAATCTTTTTATACTTGTTCCGGTTGCCCCCGGCCTTGATGATAACGAAGAAATCCGGGATAATTTTTCTAATGCCATAATTTCCCATCTTGAAGAATTAATCGGCGAGCCTGTGAAGAATTCCATTGCTTTTAAGAAAGTAACAGCCCACAGCGATTTTAAAAATAGCTTCAATTATTTCAGGGGAACGTCACTGGGGATCGCGCACACTCTTTTTCAGACAGCGGCCTTCAGACCCTCCCATAAAAGTAAAAAGATTTGCAATTTATATTACACGGGCAATTATACGCATCCGGGCATAGGCATGCCAATGGCGGTTATCTCGTCGCAGATTGTATCTGAGATGATCAGAGAAAACCATGGATGAAAAATGCAGAATATAATATATAATACGTTTAAAAAAGGCAGCACAACATATTTTAACAGCAGTATTTTTTTTCCGAAAACAGTTAAAGACGATGTTTTTGTATTATATGGTTTTGTGCGCAAAGCTGATAATTTTGTCGATTCAATTCCCCAGCAGGCGAAGGAATTCTATTTGTTTAAAGACTCTTATTATAAAGCGCTGAAAGGCGGAATTACAAATGACGTGATTATTGATTCTTTCGCCGGGCTTATGAAGAGAAAATTTTTTGATACAGCCTGGGTTGACGCTTTTTTAAGCTCAATGGAACTGGATTTGAAAAAAAGCAAATACAAAAGCATGAATGAACTGCTTGAATACATTTATGGTTCTGCCGAGGTGATCGGTTTGATGATGTCTTCGATCATGGGGCTTGAGCCGAAATCACATATTTACGCACGTAGGTTGGGCCGTGCAATGCAGTTCATCAATTTTATACGGGATATCAATGAGGACATAAAACTTGGCAGGACTTATCTCCCTATTGCAGAGACAAAATTAAAAAGCCTTGATAAAGATTATGCTTTAAAAAATAAAGACATATTTATAGAATTTATTCGCAGTCAGATAAGGCTGTACATGGAATGGCAGGCCGAAGCGGAAAAGGGCTTTGCTTTTATTCCGCACAGGTTTCTTATCCCAATAAAAACAGCGTCGGACATGTATAAATGGACAGCAGGGGAAATATATAATGATCCGTTTATCGTTTACGAGAAAACAGTAAAGCCGGTAAAAAGCCGCATTATTTTCACAATACTAAAAAATTTTTTAAATAAAATATGAAAGAGATATTATATACATATTCCGAACAAATTAAGAAACAGTTTTCTTTATTCCTCGATGAAAAAGGTAAATATTTTAATAATATAAACAAATGGGGAATGGACATTACGCACCGGTTGAAGCAGTTTTCCAAAAATGGTAAAATGATAAGAGGAAGCGTAGTCCTTTTTACTCAGGAGATGTTCGGTAAAAAAGCAGACATTGAATCAATAAAAGTTGCAGTGGCGATTGAACTTTTTCATGCCGGGCTCCTTATACACGATGACATTATTGACAAAGATGACTTGCGCCGCGGAGAGATGTCGGTTCATTATCAATATACCGGAGACGCAATTGCAGAAAATATGCCTGATCCTCATCAATTCGGTATAAGCATGGGTATATGCGCCGGGGACATCAGCTTTTTTATCGGTTTTGAGCTTTTATCAGGTTTGATAATAGATTTAACTTCCAAAGAAAAAATAATGCGGCTGTTTTTCAGCGAATTTACCGCTGTCGGGCTGGGCCAGATGCAGGATATTTATTTCGGACAATCTATGAATGAGCCCTGCGAGGATGATATATTCAGACTATATTTGTATAAGACCGCAAGATATACTTTTTCTCTTCCATTCATGCTCGGAGGAATGCTTGCCGGTATTTCCGATCAGGAACTTAAAAAATTAGAGAAGCTCGGAGAATATCTCGGCTTGATTTTTCAGCTGAAAGACGATGAACTTGGGCTGTTCGGAACGAAAGACGACTTCGGGAAACCAATCGGTTCAGATATCAAAGAGAACAAGAAGACGCTTTATCATCTATATCTTTTGCAGTATGCATCAGTACCGGAACAAACGCGATTGAAATCAATATTCGGTAAATCGAATATATCCGTGGATTCAATAAATTATGTTCATGAATTGGTTAGAAAATATAAAATCAAAGATATAATTGATAATAAAGTAAATGAATATAAAACACATGGTGAGGAAATTATCAACGGCATGTCTGTCGATAATTTGTATAAATCAAGGCTGAATGAAATAATGGATTTTAGTCTGAACCGGACAAAATAAAAAATGTATTAAAAAGAGTTTGCATCAAATTTTAAAAAATAGTTATGGTCAAAAAATGCTGTGTTATCGGAGCCGGCCTGGGCGGATTGTCTGCTGCTATCGAGATTGCGCTTCTGGGCATTGAGGTTGATCTGTTTGAGCAGAACGAGACTGCCGGAGGCAAGGCTGGCAGCATTTTTATTGACGGTTTCCGTTTCGATACAGGGCCGTCTCTGTTGACAATGCCTTTTGTGCTTGAATCTATCTTTAATGATTCAGGGAAAAATATTAATAATTATTTAACAATTAAGCCGCTTGAAAGTCACTGCGCATATTTTTTCCCCGATGGAACTGAAATTATAGCTTTCAGTGATTTACAAAAATTTGCCGCTGAAATAATAAATAATACCTCTGACAATAAAATCAATTTAATCACGTATCTGAATTATTGCAGGGATATATATGAACTGACAGCCGATCTTTTTTTATTCAATGATTTCCATGATTGTAACACATTCAAAAAATATTCATCATTCAGGACGCTTTTAAATATCCGCAAAATAGATTCAATGCGCACAATGCATAAAGCAAACAGCTCTTTCTTTAAAGATCCTAAAACCATCCAGCTTTTCGACCGCTATGCAACTTATAATGGTTCCAATCCGTATCTGGCTCCCGCAACATTAAATATAATCCCGCATGTGGAATATAATATGGGAAGCTATATAGTAGAGCAGGGCATATATGCGGTCAGCGAATCACTGGCTAAACTTGCCGGGCAGGTCGGCGTAAATATATACACAAATAAGCGGGTTAACTCGATTCTGCATAATGACGGAAAGGTATCTGGTATTCTTGTTAATAACGAAAAGATTAATTATGATTTTGTTGTCAGCAATGCAGATGCATCCGTGACATACGCGCAGTTGCTGAATGACATTAAAACAAAGAACGCGAAACGATATGCTAAACTTGAACCATCATCATCTGCAATGGTTTTTTACTGGGGCATGGACTATATCAGCAGCCTTGGGATTCACAATATTATTTTTTCGGAAGATTATCAAAAAGAGTTTCACGAAATTTTTAATAAAAGCAGCTGCCCGAATGATCCGACGGTTTACATTTATATTTCATCTAAATTTAAATCCGATGATGCTCTGCCGGGCACGGAGAACTGGTTTGTTATGATTAATGCACCATATGATAAAAATCAGGACTGGGAGCACGAGACAACTAAAAGCAGAGACAGAATTATAAATAAGATAAACAGAACACTTAATATTTCCATTGAATCAAAGATAAGGGGCGAGCAGATATTGACTCCTCCGGATATCGAAAGAAAAACATCAAGCCATAAGGGTAGTTTGTACGGCATATCTTCGAACAGCAGAACTGCGGCATTTTTAAGGCAGAGCAACAAATCGAAGCAATATAAAGGACTGTATTTCTGCGGAGGAAGCGTTCATCCGGGCGGCGGTATTCCGCTTGTCCTTTTATCCGGAAAGCTGGCAGCGCGCGCCATAGCGAAAGATTTATCCCGAACATAAAAAATAACTATAAATTAACACAGATGATTAAAGCTGATCATAAGAACTGGGCTCATATTATATTTAAAATATATATTGATCGTATTTTAAAGAAAAGCTTCAGCCATTTTTTTATTGTTAATCAAGTGCCGGTTCTGCCTGCAGATAAAGCTGTGCTCATTAGCCCGAATCATATAAGCTGGTGGGACGGTTTTTTTATCGATTATTTGAACCGGAATTTTTTTAAACGGAATGCGTTCGTAATGATGCTCGAAGAGCAATTAAAAAAAAATTTAATATTAAATAAAATCGGTGCGTATTCCATTGATCCCGGAAATATTAAAGATATTAAAGAAAGCTTATCCTATACAAAAGACCTGTTATTGAACAGACGGAACCTGGTGGTTTTTTACCCCGAAGGAATACTGAGGCCGTTTGATATAAATCCGGCTCAATTGAAAAACGGCCTGTTGAAAATAGTTAAAGATCAGCATTCATCATTCGCGGTTCTGCCTGTTGCTTTTAAGATAAGTTTCTATAATGAACGATTACCGGAAATATACGCTTATTTCGGGCCAGTAACTGATTCGGCCGGTCTTAAAAATAATTATGATGATTATAAAGGAATGTTTATTGATAACATTAAGTCAGTGCATAATGCCTCTTTAAAACGTTCATATATAAAGGATTTATTTAAATGATAGAAGCTATATTCATTGTTTACTGTGCCTTTATCGGAGTAACAATACTTGTTGCACTTGCAAATTTTTTATCGGCTCCGCGGTTGAATAAAAAGCAGGCAAAAGATCATAGTAAAAAAATTTCAGTCTGCATTCCGGCACGCAATGAAGAGCATAATATAACAAATATATTACATGATATTTTAAATCAGACTTACCCTGATATTGAAATATTTGTTCTTGATGATAATTCGGAAGACAGTACTTACAGGATCGTTTCTTCAATCCGTAAACTCAATAAAAGTGTTAATCTCATATCCGGAAAGCCGCTGCCGCCCGGATGGACAGGAAAGAACTGGGCATGCTGTCAGCTTTCGCAAAAAGCACAAGGGGATATACTTTTTTTTATTGATGCTGACACGCGTTTATCCTCATGGGCTGTCGAATCAGCGGCAGCCTATATGAATGAATATTCGCTCGGCATGCTGAGTGTTTTCCCTTCACAGCTGATGCTGACGCTTTCCGAAAGACTCATCGTCCCCATCATGGACTGGATACTGCTTGCGTTTCTGCCTCTCAGAATGGTTTATTTATCTCCATGGCTTTCTTTTGTCGCAGCCAACGGGCAGTTCATTGCCGTTACTAAAAAAGCATATAAAAAAATCGGCGGCCATGAATCCGTGGCAAACATGGTTGTAGAGGATATGGAGCTTGCGCGCAATGTAAAAAAACATAGCTTACAAATGATGACCTTTGTAGGTTATAACGGCGTGAAATGCAGGATGTATAAGAGTTTTTCTGATGCTTTCACCGGATTTACAAAGAATTTTTTTCCGGGATTCAATACCAGCCCCCTGATGTTTGCCTTAATGCTTATTTTTTTAAATGTATTATTTACTCTTCCTTTTATTCTGTTATTTTTTCTAAAAGAGTTTGTGCTGATTGTTTTTTTAATTCTTTTGCAGCGGGTATTCATATCGCGGTCAAACAAGCAAAACTTTTTATTTAATGTAATTCTGCATCCTGTACAAATGATTATTATGACCTTAATAGGACTTAATTCTATGCATAAATCTGCAAAAGGAAAACTCAAATGGAAAGGCCGGCATTTATAAAAAATTATAATCCTTACAGATTCCTTGTTATTTTTTATATCGTAGGATTAGCGGGTCATCTTTTTCCTCTTACAAGAAGCTTTATGCTGTCTATAACTCCATTTGCTCTTTTAATTTCGTGGATAACGATAATTATTCCATTTATTCAGAATAAAGAATGGAACACCCTGATATTTTTTATTTTATGCGGAATTGCAGGCTTCATAGCCGAAGTGATCGGCGTCAATTACGGCATCCTGTTCGGAGATTATTCCTACGGAGATGTTTTAGGATTCGGCATATTCGGAGCGCCGCTGGTTATAGGATTAAACTGGATTATCATATTAACCGGCAGCCTGTCTCTTTCCGGAATCATATTTAAAAATAAAATTATAATTATATCGGCAGCAGTTGTTTTTTCAGTTGTATTCGATTACATTCTGGAACCTGTTGCCGTATTTTTTACATACTGGAACTGGAAGCCGGAAAATATCCCTTTAACAAATTATTTTACATGGGGCGCGCTGGTATTAATTTTTTCTGTAATTTTCGCTTGCCTTAAACTTACACTAAAAAGTAAACTGCCGGCTTTTTTATTTACTATTCAATTTATCTATTTCTTTATTTTCAGGTTATTGATTTATTTTAAAATATTAAAATAAATTTATGTTAAACAAGTCGCCTATAACCGAAAAAATCGCTAGGAGAATAAAATTAAATTCGATAAGGGATTCATATTTTAATCTGAAAAGATAATAATTAGTTTTTATCTTTTTATATAGAAAATAATAGTAGATCAGATTTATTATATACAGCAAGGATAATAAATTAACAATATACATACTGAATAAAACAGAAAGTGAATATAGTATACATAAAGAAATAATTACAGCTTTTGTTGTTTTAATCCCGAAAATTGTAGGAAATGTTTCAATGCCAAGCAGTAAATCACCCTGGTAGTCAAGAAGGTCAAATAATATATTTCTTACGAAAATTATTGAAAAAATAATTATCAGAATAGCTGTAAACTGAATGTAATCATACCGGTTTACTGTGAATGGAATAATAAGCGCAACAAAAGTCCAGCCTATGGATGTAACAACTGATTTGATTCCAAACAATATTCTTAACAGTTTGAACGGATTATAAGAAGCTATTTTTGTCACAGAAGGAATGGCATAAATAGATCCGCACATCAAGGTGATTATGTATAAAGCCGGTGCCGGGTATGCAGTACGGAAACTGTAAAATAAATAATAAATCAACGCGATCCCCGTAATGAATATTAACAAATATTTATATTTGCTGTATAGATTATATTTAAATGGTTTACTTAATTTCATTTCATAAGGTCTTAGGAAATTATTGATGGAATACATAATAAATATAAAAGCTGCGCTCAATAAAGGCATTGTCATATTACACTCGTAAACTTTACATGGTAATATAGCCAAAGTCATAAAAATTGTACTGAAGGCTGACAGAAGATTTGTCCTGACGAAAAAAGACAGCAGGTATTTTAAGAGATATGATATATGAGCCTTTGCCTTGAAATTTATTTCGTATATCTTTTCGAGGACATTGTTTACGATCCACGAAGGGGTTGATGCGCCTGCGGAAACAACCGCGTATTCAACACCGGCAAAGTCATCCGGATTAAGTTCGTCTTCTGTTTCAATATGAAACGTTTTAATATTGTTATCAATCCCTATCTGCGCCAGGCGCTTTGTATTAGCTGAGTTTTTTCCGCCCACAACAACGATCGCGTCCGCGCCGTTCTTTACAGCAGCGTACAGGTCATTCTGTCTTTCGCTCGTAGCGTTACAGATAGTATTGATGATTTCAAGTCCGGGAATCCTGTTTTTCAATATGGCTGATGCCTCATCAAAAAAATCTATATCAAGCGTAGTCTGTGATACGAGGACGTATTTATCCGCTTCCGGCAAGGACGTTATGTCCTCCGGACAGGAAATGATGAAGCATCCGGAAGAGGCGTAGCTTGATATGCCTCTTACTTCAGCATGATTTTTATCACCGAGTATGAGTACAAAATATCCCTTTGCGGAATATTTTTTTACAATAGCCTGAACATATGCTACATTTAAGCATGTGAGGTTGATCACTCTTTTAGCGCGTTTTTTTATATCCTGATATTCCTGTCGTGTGGTCCCATGTGTGCGGATCGCAGTGATTTTGTTATCAACCGGGTCGCTGTCCTTAATTATTTTAAGCCCTCTTTTTTCCAGAACCCTTACTGTCTGAGGGCTGTGAATTAGAGGCCCATTGATATAAATGTCTTCGCTGCTGTTATTGATTTCATCGACTATTTTATTGACCGCGTTTTTTACTCCAACGCAGAAACCGGAATGTTTTGCTAATTCTATTTTCATTGTTGATTTTTTATTGATTTAATATAAGGGAACCTCTAAAAATCAGAGTTTTTATTGGTTCTCCAAATAAAAAACCTGATTTTTACCTTGATTTGTTCCCAATGGTTA
>JAFGSG010000135.1 GCA_016934735.1 Spirochaetota bacterium
GCAGGAGCAGGAAGAGCATATGCAGGAGCAGGAAGAGCATATGCAGGAGCAGGAAGAGCATATGCAGGAGCAGGAAGAGCATATGCAAATAAAAGAAACACACCGGCAGGACACGGATAAACAGATACAATTAATATAAATACACTGGCAGGCGAACGAAAAACAAGTGACGACAAAAAAAATACATTATACAGAAGCAGCTACAACGCCATCATCAGAAATAGAAAAAAGGATCTCTGCTGTTCAGCAGAAGCTAAGGGCATCGGAAATGGAAGCCCTGTTCATTGTACAGCGCGCGGACCTGTTTTACTTTTCAGGAACAGCCCAGAACGGATATCTTTATATTCCGGCAGAAGGCAAACCTCTTCTGATGGTAAAAAAATATCTGCCGAGAGCTGAAGAGGAATCCTCCATAGAGCAGATAATTGGACTTGACTCGATGAAGGATATCCCGAAAAGAATTGCGGATTTTTACGGGAAAGTTCCCGCTGTAATAGGCTTTGAGTTCGATGTGATGCCCGTAAATGACTTTAATTTCTTTAAGGGCATATTAAATGTTGAAAAATACCGCGACGGATCTCCGCTTATACATGCAGTGCGCATGATCAAATCCGACTGGGAGATCGGACAGATTGAAAAAGCTACCGAACTTTCCGCCAAAACTTTCACTTACATTAAAAAAGAACTGAGGCCCGGCCTTTCAGAAATAGAATTTGCCGGAATGTACGAGTCTTACTCCAGGACACTGGGTCACCAGGCAATGCTGAGGGCAAGGGGTTATCTGGCGGAAATTTACAACTGGCATATCCTGAGCGGCGAAAGCGGAGGAATGGTAGGGCTGCTTGACGCGCCTGCGAGCGGACAGGGTACCGCTCCTTCTTTTCCCGTTGGCGGAGGCAGAAGAAAAATGAAAAAAAATGAGCCGATCATGATCGATATCGGTTTTTCATGGAACGGCTACCATGTGGATGAAACGCGGATGTTCGCATTAGGGAAAATGCCGGCAAAGGCTTTAAGCGCATGCGAAGCTTCCATCGAGATCCATAATTCGATCATTGAAATGGCGGCGCCCGGCGTTAAGATAGGCGATCTTTTTAAACACGGCATTGAAAGAGCAGAGGCTCTCGGCTGCAGAGAGCAGTATCTTGGGCCCGAGGGATACAAGGTTACCTTTGTGGGTCATGGGATAGGAGTGGAACTGGTTGAGCCTCCGTTCCTTGCAAGAAACCGCGAGGAGCGGCTTCAGCCGGGAATGGTTTTTTCTCTGGAGCCTAAACTTGTGTTTAAAAATGAATTTTCAGCAGGCATCGAAAGCATGTTTACTGTAACAGAAACCGGGAGCAGAATGCTGAGCAAGGTGCCGGTGAAAGTGTTTATTAAAAAATAAAATCCTTCACCCGGGCGCTGTTATTTTATCCGTTGCTTGTCTTAATTAACTTAGAGTGCGTCGCAAAACCTCTGATTTATTTTAAAATATGTTTTTGTTTAATATAAAGTGTGCATAGACATATCATAAATATCACTGATTTCCTGCGGAACTCGGCCTGCGGCCTCAGACAGTCCTCGGAAATCAGTGATATTTATGATATGTCCCAGGATTGTTAATCTACTTTTTAGAGGTTTTGGGACGCACTCTTAAAAATCCAGACTAACTTTTTACTACAAGTCATTTCAAAATTAAGTTTTATTTTCAGCATCGCCTTTATAAATAACAACACAGTTCCTGCCTTTGTTCTTTCCTTCATAGAGAGCAATATCCGCTTTTTTAATCGTGGAATCGATGAAAATATTCTCATCGTATTCTGCGATCCCGAAAGTCATCGTCACTTTCAGATCAATGTTCAGGGGAACCAGACTGCTGACAGCCAGCTTTTCTCTTATTTTCCCGGTTAAATTTTTAGCGCCGTTTGCATCTGTCTCCGGCAGAAGGATGAGAAATTCCTCGCCTCCCCATCTGGAAACCGAATCCTGCTTTCTTATAGTTGCCGTAATGGTATCGGCGATTGATTTTAAAACAACGTCTCCTTCATCATGACCGTAATTATCGTTTATGCTCTTGAAAAAATCAATATCTGCAATTACTATGCTGAATAATTTTTTATTTCTCGCGAATCTTATCGCTTCAATTTCAATAAGCTCAATTATTCTTCGCCTGTTCAAAAGGTTTGTAAGTGGATCGGTCCTTGCTGCTATCTCCAACTGCTTCATTGTCTCGCCAAGCTGAATATTCTTTTCCGAGATTATCTTGTTCGCCTGTTTCAGCTCCTGATTCGTTTTCTCAAGTTCCTTATTATAGTCGATGAGCTGCTCCCTGGAATACTTTAAATCAAGATGGGTTTTAATGCGGGCATTCAGCTCCATAACGTTAAAAGGTTTTATCACATAATCGACCGCACCGAGTTCGAATGCCCTTGTAATATCATCATAATCAGTCCTTGCGGTTAAAAAAATAACCGGAATGCCACTGGTAACAGGATTGTCTTTAAAAAGACGGCAGACATCGAATCCATCCACCATGGGCATCATTATATCCAGAAGCACAAGATCCGGTTTATTAGTTTTTGCAAAATCATACGCCTGGGTTCCGTTTGTAGCAATGGCAGCATCATAGCCGCTCTGTTCAATCTTCTCCCCGACGATCTGGAGGTTCTGGGGATTGTCATCTACTATTAAAATCAACGGCTTAATGCGCTTCATGATAATCCGCCTTTTCTTCGAGTTTTTCCACTATTGAATTAAATTCGGATAAACGTTTATTAATAGTATCGATGTCATAGCTCTTTGCAGCATCATTTAATCTTTCACTGTATATTTTCAGGGCAGATACATTGTGATCACCGGCGAGTTTCTCGATTTGCTCAGCTATCTCTCTTATATACTTTACCCTTATTACTCCCTTTGCATTTTTCATCCCGGGAATTATTTTATTTTTCAGAACATCCACAAGGTTCCTGATATCTGTTATTTCCCCGCCTGACAGCATATCATCTAATTTTAAAACAGATTCTTCGCCGCCAATCTTTATAAATTTAAAAAATCCTGATAATTCATTGAAAAGCTTTGCAATATCCACCGGCTTTGCAAGATATGAGTCAAATCCGCAACGCAATATCTTTTCCTTATCTTCCGGCTTTGCCGAGGCTGTGATTGCCATTACCGGTATATCACCGGTTGCAGGGCCTTTCTTGAGCCTGTTTATTAATTCATATCCGTCCATACCGGGCATTCTGATGTCGGTAATGATAAGATCAGGTTTGTATTCATTGGCCAGCCTTATACACTCCTCCCCGCTGTCCGCTTCTATTCCCACAAGGTTTACTCTTTCAAGAACCTCCCTTAACATTACCCGGTTTGACTCAATATCGTCGACTATTAAAACCCTCTCCGAATTAAAACGTATCCGCTCCAGATCGGTTTTCTTCCGGCTTTCGTTCAAATAGTCGAGAGTACCGACGACGACATCATATAACATTATTATAAATATACTGCCTGCTCCGGGTATGCTCATCACATGTATTTCGCCGTTCATCATTTCAACAAGCCTTTTGCTTATGGATAGCCCGAGCCCTGTGCCCCCGAATTCTCTGCCTATATTCTCCGACTGTTTAAACGCTTCGAAAATACTTTTCATATCCTCTCTTTTTATTCCGATTCCCGTATCTTCAACAGCTATCATTAAATCAATTCGATTTCCTCCTTCATGCATCGCCTCTTTTTCCACCTTAACAACAACATTGCCTTTGCCTGTAAACTTGATCGCATTCCCTACAATATTCAACATGACCTGTCTCAGCCTGCTCTCATCGAGCATCAGAATAGCTGGCAATTCCTCATCTGTTATTATTTTAAAATCAATGGATTTTTCCAGAACCTTTATTTTAAATATACTTTCGATTTCTTCAAGAAATCTCAATAAATTAACAGGCACAGGATTCAGTTCCATAATCCCGACCTCTATCTTGGAAAGGTCGAGTATGTCGTTTATAAGCGTCAAAAGGCTCTTCCCTGCTGTGTTGATGGTCATTAAATAGCTCTGCTGCTTTTTATCCGTTACACTTGCCCTTAGAAGTTCGCTTAATCCAATGACCGCGTTAAGGGGAGTGCGGATTTCATGGCTTATATTTGCAAGGAATGCGCTTTTGGAAACACTGTCGCGTTCCGCTTCACGCTTTGCCTCGATCAGCTTTTCTTCAACTTTCTTCTTGTCTGTTATATCCTGAATACCTCCTATCAGATGGGTTACTCTTTTCTCCTTGTCGTCGTAAACCGGCCTGATGTAATCCCTGAACCATCTGGCCGCGCCATTTTTATTATATATCCTGTATTCAACCGCAGCGGATTTATTACTCAGAAGCACAGGCATAATATCTGAAACAGCCTTAATATCTTCTTTATCGACAATATGCTGATACCCATCCGAAAAAGCATTAAGTTCTTCAGCTGTATAACCAGTTGCCGAGAAAAGATCTCCGCTGATATATTCTGTTTCAACGCTTCCGTCTTCAAATAATTTCGCCGAATATGTAAAGTCCGACATGCTCTCCATAAGTTTACGGTAGCGCTCTTCGCTCTCCTCAAGGGCTTCAAGCGCGCGCTTTCTCGCAATCGCGCTCCATGTGTTTTCGGCAATTACGGATAACAGATATATATCCCTTTCATTGTAATCTTCCGGCTTATTGCCCACCCCCACTACTGCTGCAATATTGTTTTTGCTGAACACAGGCACAGCCAGATCTCTAGTAACGGGAACATGCCCGTGAGGGAGCCCCTTTTTAGCCAGAATTGCGGAATAGTCATTATGGATCACAGGCTTCTTCTCGCGGATGCAGTCAGCCCATACACCTGCTTCGCTGATCGGATAATGCGATGCCTTTTCGCTGATTTTACACAGCGTTTTTGTGTTATTTGACCATGTCTTCAGAGTAATCGTCTCCTGATCCGCATTTACAAAATGAAAATAACCTATGCTGCTTTCCGTAAGCGATTCACACTTATCAAGCCCAAGCTGCATTATCTCCTCAACACCCGAATCAAATAATATCTCATTAAGTTTAACTAAAAATGTAAGAGCATCCTCCATACGCTTCCTGTCGGAGATATCGCTTACGATTTTAATAAGACGCTTTGCTCTATTGTTCTCATCCCGCTCAACAGCCCTGGATAAACATTGCACGGTGATCCATTTGCCTGTTCTGTGTTTCACTTTAAACTCAATATTATATGTCTCGACCGATCCTTCAACCAGTTCCATATTTACTCTTTCAACAAAAGAGACATCATCGGCATGTATGCATGAAAAAAACCATTCGACAGGATTATCACAGGATGGCAGGGTACCGCAGGAATAACCGAGAATATTTGCCCACCGTTCACTGAAATATATGCCGGAATAATCTGGAAGCGTATACTCAATAACGCCTGCCCCGCTCAGGTTCGCAGCCATAATAAAACGCTTTTCGCTTATCTTTACGGCCTGTTCCGCTTTCCTTCTTTCTTCCAGATCAACAATCTGGCAAATTATTCTTAAAGGCCTTTCATATGCATCCCGTACTATGGATGCGCCGAGTGATACCCATATGAGCTGCCCGTCTTTCCGTCCCAGCCTCAGTTCCCTGTTAAAAGACTGTGAACTGCCGGAAATCAGACTTTCGAATATATCATTGCCGGCATAGTCTTCATTCTGAATAATTCCGTTAAAATCGATATCAATGAGTTCTCTCTCTTCATAACCCAGCAGACGGCATAGAGCGGGATTTGCATTGAGAATTCTACCCCCGATTGATATCTGGGCCATACCGTGCATTGCAAAAATGAACGCGTTGCGGAACTGCTCTTCGCTTACAATGAGGGCGGCCTGCTTATTCTCCAGTTCCAGAAGGGCGTCCCTGAGCTCCCGGGTCCTTTCATTCACCTTTCTTTCGAGTTCTTCATTTATTTCCAGGTCTCTCTTCTTGGCAAGAATGCGATCGGTAATGTCCGTGCAGATACCCACAAGCTTGGACGATCTGCCGTTTTTATCTTTTAAAACGTCAACCTGTGAATAAATATAATTTACATTCCCGTTCTTTACAGCCCTGGAAGTGATTTCAAAGCGCTCTCCGGTTTTAATTGCCCTTTTTATCGATGCTTCCAGATATAATGCATCTTCAGGATGGATATTTTTTTTCCATGAACTTTCATCAGACGGAAACACATTGGAATTGAAACCGAACATGTCCTGCATTCTCCTGTCCCATGAAACCAAACCGGAGGACAGATCGGAAATCCATGTGCCTGCACCAGCTGCATCCAGTGAGAGCTGGAGTCTTGCCTGGTTTTCCCTGAGCATTTCTTCCGACTGTTTTTGCTTTGTAATATCCTGAGAAGTTCCGATTATCTTAACCGGTATTCCATTATCGTTATTGATAATTTCAGTTGTTATATGGAAAATTTTTTTCTCTTCTTGAACATTTACTTCCAGATCATATTCGAGATTTATATCCTCAAGCCGTCCGGCTGATACTTTTTCAATCAATTCCGAAATATCGGATGTAATGATCTTCGCAAGAAATTCCCGTCCTGATATGCCGGCTGGGGACAGTCCGTAAAGACGGCGCATTTCATCCGAAATATTTAACTCACCGCTTTCAATATTGTACTCAAAGCTGCCAATAGATGCCATCTCCTGTGCCTTGGCAAGTATCGCCCTGCTCCGGTCAAGCTCCTCTTCCAGCTGTTTCTTTTCGGTAATATCCCAGTAAAAACCCACTATCCCTGCATTCTCATTGTTTTCATCCGCCACTCTTTTTTTAAACCTGTAAATCCAGCAATCCTTTCCACCTTTTCCCACTCTGTCAATGTAGGAAATATTATCCCTCTCCTCAAGGATCATCCTGTCGCTCTCTTTGATCTTTTCTGCCAATTCCCCGGGGTATAAATCGAAGTCTGACTTTCCGGGGATTTCATCAGGTGTAATATTAAATTCACTGGCGAATGCGGAATTACATGATATATATTTTGAATTAATATCCTTAAGGAAAAATCTAAACGGGAGTATCTCAATAAGATTTTTATAATAATTTCTCTCCTTGTTCAGCTTTTCCTGTGTCTGCCTGAACTCAGTTATGTTTCTTAATATTATCCTTACTCCGGAAAAAATATCTTCTTTGAACACAGGATATAATGCCGCCTGCGCCCACACGGTATTCCCGTTAAAGTCCATTAATTCAAGGATCAATTTTATATGCTCACGTGTCTTACTATTTAAATAATCCGACATATAGTAAGCATCCCTCTCGCTAAGATATTTTGTGAATGGAGTATTCAGGATATCCGAAGATCGGTACCCAAGGAGAGATTCAATGTGGCGGCCGATGTAAATTAAATTTCCGGAAGCATTAAGCCCCAGAAGTACATCATTTTGGCTTTCTATGAAATTAACAAGGCTGTCCTGGAATTTTCTTAAACCGGATTCCCGGCTGTAACAGTTGATCACTGTTGTAATCAAAGCATAAAGGCCGTTTTCCCTGAACGGCTTAATAAGGAATCCATATGGTTTTGTTAACTGGGATTCCGCGAAAACCAGCTCGTCATAATGGTCTGCAATATAAACGAAAGGTATATGGCAAGTATTATTTAATCTGTCAGAAATATCAAAACATAACGGCTCTCTGGAGGGTATTAATTCAATAAGAATAATATCAGGATCCGATTCAAGTATCAGCCGGAACAGATCAGCATCAATGATATTTAAGTATTTTAATTCATATTCAGCAGGCTTTAATTGTTTTTTATACTCAACTAACGACTGATTGTTGTCTGATATTAAAATTACTCTTATAGGCATAGGCCTGCCTTTGATTATTATTACGTTATCTCAAAATTATTTTTAATATCCGATAAATCGAAATACATTACAAAATTTTTGAGGACGCCCTTCAGGCCTGAAGCAAAATACCTTAGAAACTTAAAAAATAATACTCGAATGCCTGATTCCGCAAAAAATTTTGCATTGTATTTCAATTTAAAATCTGCTATTTATGTAAAAGCATTTTTTAAAAAGAGTTCCGATAAATGTATTATATACCGCCTGCATAAAACATTCAACTAATTAAAAAAACCTATCGCAATTCACTTTATTGTGCCTAAGTGATGATTGTTTTTCGGATTGAACCTGAAAAATTATTGACAAGCGCTAAATTCTGCCATTTTAACTTATAGAATTTTAAACAATTGCAACTTAGGCATTAGGAAATCGGCAAATCATTCACAGGCCGAATAGCATGGAGAGAAACATGACAGAAGAAAATCAAACTGAGATTACTACTAAAGTATCTGACCAAAACAACGGCAGAAGACAATGGGGTATTACTTTCATTTTAATAAGCTCCATTTCGCTGATAGCAATACCTGTTGTTATCATCACTGCGATAGTGATCACAGTTTTGTTGCAGCCGTCATTTTATACCGGAATTCTGAAGAACGGCCGGTTCATAACAGCTTTTGTACAGGCCAAAAGCTGGCAAACTGAAAAAAAAGTTACTGAAGAAATTGAAAAAAAACTGCACCTCTCAATGTTTACAGCCGAGCTTGAAGAAAAAAAATCCCGATTTGACGAGATTAAAAACAGGTATGACCGCCTCAGCCGGAACGGCGAACTGGATTCCCTTAATAAACAGCGAAACGAAGTAAAGGATCTCGACTGGTGGCAGTTAAAGAAAGAATTCCCGGATAAAGATCAGTTTGACAAATACAGAGAGGATGAGCTGATAAAAATCGGACAAAAGACAGCAGAGATTGAAGAGTATCAGGATCAAAGCAGGGATCAGATAAAAACAGCTGAAAAGGAAATGGAAAAAGCACAGGATGAATACAATGAAGCGCTAAACCTGCTTGAGGATAAAAAAAATGAAGCAGAAAAAATTTCCGAAAAGCACAAAAGCACGCTCTCAAATACACTTTACGAAGACCTTGATATTATTGAAAAACCATTATCGAAAATATTAAATACAAAACTAATTGACGGAACTGTCCGTTCGGAAATTGAAAAGCTGCTTCATTTTTTTACAAGTTATGAAACGCAGATTGAGCACAGAAATATTTTTTACCGTCACGACATGGATGCGGAAGGCCTGGGCAGGCTGGCACTAATGGTAAGGCTTCCGGAAATAATAATAAGCCTCTGGGTCGACGATGATACAGGCAGCCGCAAACAGCATATTCTAAGCGATATTCTGGCGGATGAGATCAGGAACCTGGAGGATATTCAGAACCGCACGATGCTCACTACCATATTCAAACTTTCCGACACAAGGCTCGGAGAATACTTTGCAAATAACTATCTTAAAGATGCGGGCATGACAATAGAAGGCGGTGTTATTCGTATATCAATCCCGGTACTGAAAGGAGGAACTGCTGAAACGATAGCTTCAATCATAAATTTTCTTTCATGGGGACAATACGCATCCCTGGCAGCAGCAGGGGTGCTTATTTTATTTTGTATGTATATCTTTTTCTCAGCAGTTGAACGGCGGAGGAAACTTGCATTGATTAAACGCCTGCTTATTTATCCTTCAGTTTTAGTGTTAGCTGCATGCGGAGGACTCCTCCTGGCTTCAAGATATATATTCAGCTGGTATCCGGATATTGTGAGCGATCTTTCCGCGCGAAGCTATGCCAAGCACCTGAGTTTTACCGCTGCGTGGCATTTCATCATACCGGCACTTATAATCTTCGGCATTGCGCTTATTTGCGGCCTGATGATCAGAAAATATTTTTTTACAGGAATTAAGACTCCCGGAATAACCGATTAATAAGCCGGTGTTTTATCGGAAAATATAGACTTAATTACAAGTCATCTCAAAATTAAATTGTACATACAATCAATTAAAATACATTATAAAATTTTTGAGGACGCCTTTCAGGCCTGATGTAAAAGCTCTTAAAAAACAAGAAAAACCAGCCAGGAAGGCCTGATTCCGCAGAAAATTTTATAATGTATTTTAATTGATTGCCGGCTTCCCATATAAAATCATATTTTTGATACGGGGTCTAATTAACGAGTGATCGAATTGCATATACAGACTAATTAAAGTATTCCTACTCAAGAGATCTTTTTTCAATGCGTTCAACCCAGACCTCTTCCCCGAATGTCTTTTTTAAGTCTTCCGACAATGCCTTCATTGAATTAACATCTTTTGTCTCTACAACCAGATGATAATCGTCCAGGGTTTTAAGCACTCCGTATTTTTTAATGACTTCAGCAGCCTCATACACATCTGCAGTGAACCATCCTTTCATTCGGTGCAAAAGTTCCTCGCCTTTGAACGGCCGTTCAATTACCAGATCTACTTTGCGGTTTTTTGCTTCCCATCCGAGAGCAGCCTGTCTTTTTAAGACCGGCCTTACCGGATCGTGCATTGCGGCGCATTTAAACCATAACATTCCTCTTTCCATATTTCCTCTTTAATAATATTTATATTTATCAAAAAAACCTGGAACGCATCCCGAAACCAATTTTTGTACTTAAAGACTGGATAAAAAATATTGAAAATAATCTCCATGTCAAGATAATATATAAAATCCAGCAGCTAATTATCTGCCTTTAAATAATGGTAGACAAACCACGGATTATTCAATAAGCATAAATTAAATTTTTAACAGGAGATAATATTTTATGGATTTATTCAAGGCAATGAGCGAAAGAAAAAGCACGCGGGCATATCTTGACAAAGCAGTATCCCGAAAAGATATAGAAGAGATAATCAGATACGCGGGCATGGCCCCATCCGCTATCAATATGCAGCCATGGGAATATGTTGTTACATACGGGGAGGAAAAGGACAGGCTTTCGCAACTGCTGAGCAAAATTCAGGCTGAGAGGAGCGTACCGTGCGGACCCGGAACATCCAAACCCCTTCCGGATAAATTTTTAAAACGAAGCAGAGATGCTTCAAGGGCAATGATGCCGCAGATAAAAAATACCGGCCTTGCTTTCAATAAATTCGTAGAAGAAGGCAGCTGTTCGTTCTACGGAGCACCGATAGCCGTAGTTGTTGCAATTGATAAAGTATTCCCTCATTTGCGCTACCTGGATGTCGGCCTGAGCATTTCGTATCTTCTACTGGCGGCACATGCAAAAGGGCTTGGCACATGCCCTGTAGGGCTGATTACCGTCTATGCTGAAGAAATAGGCTTTTTTCTTAATATCCCGCAGGAAAAAGAAATACTGCTCGGAATCGCGCTTGGTTATGCGGACGAGAACTCCCCGGTGAATAATTTTAAAACCCAAAGAGAGGAACTATCGGAAATTCTTTCATGGTATGAATGACGCGAATCCCTGATTGCGTTATCGGGATTTCATGATTGAAGCACACATCCAAAAAAAATAAAGCAGGGCTTTAGACCCTGCTTTATTAGTATTTCTGTCAAATTTAAACTATTTCTTCGGTTGCCCCATAACTTCAGCAAACGTGTCCATGCTCCACATTTTACTCTCGGAAATATTCTGACGGAATTTAATAAAGTCAATGGTGTCTTGACCTGTGATCTTCTTGGTGTTGAACGCACCGAATCCGAGGAAGGCCTCACCGCCCATGTTGGCAGCCAGCCAGTGCCTGTGGTCGTTCTTCATTGTATCCCAGAAAAATTTCTTTTTCTGTCTTATGCCGTCGATTGACTTGATCAGGCAGCCAGGGAATAGATTCGAAAATGTCCATACAACTTTATCTACTTCTTTGTCAAGAAGTTCAAAATCAGCATTCGGCTGGTGCTGCTTGACGAAATCACGGGCTTGTTTGCCCTCATCGCCTGCCTTGTTTTCACCGTATACTATTTCGCCGTCTTTAACGTACTCATCAGTATAAACCGTTGGATTACGTACCCATTTGCCGTCCACTTTAAGAACAGGTACTACCTTACTGATTAAATTTTTTGCTTTCATTTTATATGCAGACCACATTTCGCATGAAACTGCGTTCCACATTGCGTCTTCAGCACTGAGGAACCACGGTAAAAAGTCTGAAGATCCGCCGACAGGAGCAGATCCGTGTCTCGGCCCCGCCTGTCCGAATATAGCAAGGTCTGATGATATAGCGATATCGCAAGCCAATCCTATTTCCTGGCCGCCTGCTACTCTCATGCCGTTTACTCTGCATATTACAGGTTTTTTGCATGCGAGAATCGAATCAACCATATGGTTGAATAGTTCCATGTACTGGCCGTATTCATCCGGTCTTGAGCTGTAATACTCGCTGTATTCCTTGGTATTTCCGCCCGTACAGAAAGCATAAGGCCCTGTGCCGGTAAAGACTGCAGCAACTACGCTTCTATCCAATGAAGCATTCTCAAATCCGGCAATTACTCCCTTTACCATTTCTGTAGTATAGGAATTGTACTGATCCGGATTGTTTAAACGAATCCATGATACAAAAAGGCCATTTATCACATTTCCTTTCGGATCTTTCAAAGGCCGTTTTTCATATACAACGCAAGGCGCTGTTGTGCCCCAATGACCCTCTGTATGTAATAAGTGATCTTTTTTACCATTATCCCTTGGCATCCATTCTAAGGCCATAACCTATCCTCCTTAACATTTTTTAAATTTTATATTTTATTATAATAAAGCCGGTAAATCATTAACAAATTAAAAAATCAATAAAATCAGGCATTTTATTCTATGGTTTTGGTAAGGTTGATATAACTGCTTCTGTCAAAGCCCAGGGCTTTAAAGTATGAAAGCATATCCGTTGAATCCCATCTTACAGAAGTAAAAATATTTACTATTCCTTTTTCATGATAAAACTTGAAAATTTCATCAGCCAGTTTTTTCCCTATGCCCCGATCCATGTATTTCGGATCAATGCCTATCATAGCAAGCCATGCGCTTTTCTCAATACCGAAAACTCCGTAAAGAATATAGCTGATAACAAATCCAATCACTTCACCGTTAACTTCGGCAACAAAACTGCCGTTATCTGCTCTTTTGGACTCTTCTTCTGTTATTTTTTCATAATCAAGATTGCTTGTGCGGTAAGCAATGGATTTAATAATATTTTTAACTGCCTTCCCGTCGTTTATGTTTAATTTTCTAATCAGGGTTTTAGTCACAGCCGTTTCCATTATAAGTGAAAGTCTTAATCTATTCTTATGATCTTAACCTGATGCTCTACCCAATCCGGTGGCAGGTACACTCTTCCGCTATTACCGCTTAACTTGACTTTTTTCTCTATCATTTCGCGGCCATAGACTTCAAATTTAACCATGCCGCTTGTGCTGATTTGTTCAGAATATTTTTCATCCTTTGTTGTTTTTTCTTCTGCCACGTTTTATACCTATACCGGTTCATTTATCAGCAACAGCTTTTTATTTAAAAAATTTATTTTGGGGAATAACAGAATAGAATCCTGCGAACAATTCTTCTTTATCAATAAAATGTTTATGTTCTCCCCCGCCATGCGACATGGGAAATATATTTATTAACCTAGAACTAATTAATTATTTTTATATCTTTTATTATAAATATATTTAAGCTATATCCTGTTATTATTCAGCTACAAAATAGCTAATATAATTATTTTACGTCAACTAAAAAAGTCATTATAATTATAAAATTTCAATGTAATAGTTATCTTTACAAAAGATAAATAAATCTTCCGGCTAAAACATTTATTCCCGGTATGACTTTTAAAAATATGTGAAATTAAAAAAATCCGGAATCATGCTGAATGAGTGGTATCTCAAAAAAACACTCTTCTATAAACAATTAAATTGTATTGACTTTATATATTTAATATTTTTCTATACACGCAGAAATGCACCTTATCCATATTATACCCGCCAAACCGCCTCGGCTTCTTATTGCTATTTGCGGGAAGAAAAATATATTTAAGGAGAGATCATAATGAGCAAAAGAAGCGATATCGCGGTACAAAAATTTAAAGAAGGATACAACTGCGCCCAGGCTGTACTGTTCTCCTTTTGCGACGAACTTCAAATTGAGAAAGACTTGGCACTCAAGCTTGCATGCGGATTCGGCGCAGGCATAGGCAGAAAGCAGGAAGTCTGCGGGGCAGTAACCGGCAGTGCAATGGTGCTGGGAAAGAAATACGGCAGAGGGGAAAGAGAAGAAATTTCAGCTACTGAAAACACCTATACTATTGTAAGAGAATTTATTCATAAATTTGAAAAGAAAAACGGCAGCATTATTTGCGGACGTTTGTTAAACGGCTGTGAACTGCTTTCACAGGAAGGAAAAAAATATTTTCAGGAAAACGATTTAATAACCAGGATTTGCATTCCCTGCGTAAAGAGCGCTGTAGAAATACTGGAAGAGATGTAAATCACTTTTGCAGTTGCCAGGCCAAAGACTACCAATAATAAAAAAATAATACTGAAAATCTCAATTTATACGATAATCTAAAATGCTGATACCATATAAAGATACAAATCCTACAAAAAAATTTTCTATAATTACCCTATTTTTAATTATCTTAAATGTGGCCGCGTTTTATTTTCAGGCAGCGGGAAACTTCAACTTTAACTTTACTGAGGAATTAGCTTTAATCCCGGCGGAAATCATCACAGGAAAGAACCTCGATACTTCACAATTAATAAACCCGTATGTTACTGTAATAACATATATGTTCCTGCATGGCGGCCTGCTTCACCTGGGATTCAACATGCTGTTTCTGTGGATATTCGGCAACAATATTGAAGACAGGATGTCAGCACACGGTTATATATTTTTCTATTTATTGACAGGAGCAATCAGCGGTTTAGCTTTCAGCATTGCAGCACCAGAGGCAACAATTCCTCTTGTCGGAGCATCAGGTGCCATTTCGGGTATTCTCGGCGCATATCTCTTTATGTTCCCCTTTGCCAGGATACATGCATTCTTATTTATATTCAGAATAAAAATGCCGGCATTGGTATTTATTGTATTATGGTTCATTTCCCAGATATCCGGAATTCTGAGCACTGCAGCACAAAGCAGTAATATAGCATGGATGGCTCACATCGCAGGTTTTATTGCCGGAATAGCGCTTTTTAAACTATTTGTAAAAAAGGCATAATACTAAATTATACTGAAGCATTAAGCATCCGGAATAATTTTACTGCAAAATATTTTTAAATTTTATAATTTTTATGATTGTTTTTTTTAACTAATTTTCTAATTACTTCACGCAATCATTCAGTATATATTTGAGGCAATCTCATGGAAACACAATGTTATATTCAGATAGCTAATAACAACCTCCTCAAGGTAACCAACAGGCCGGATATTGTTATGTGCAAAGGCAAGGGCATGTATCTTTACGACACGGACGGAAAAAGATACCTGGACCTTGTAGCAGGCTGGGGCGTTAACTCGCTGGGGCATTCCCCGAAAGCGATTGCCAAAGCGCTTGCAAAGCAGGCAAAGACGCTCGTTAACGCAAGTCCTGCTTACTACAACGTACCCATGATCGAGTTTGCGGAAATGTTATCGGAAATTTCACATTTTCAGCGCGCGTTCTTCTGTTCAACAGGCGCCGAGGCGAACGAAGGGGCAATTAAGCTTGCACGTAAATACGGCAGCGTACATAAAAAAGGAGCGATCGAAATAATAACAACCCTGAACAGCTTCCACGGACGTACAATTACAACCATGGCAGCTTCAGGGAAAGCCGCCTTTCAAAAACTGTATGAGCCCAAGACACCCGGTTTTAAAAAGGTAAAGTATAACGATCTGAAGGCTGTAAAAAGCGCGGTCTCAAAAAAAACATGCGCTGTAATGATAGAGCCCATACAGGGCGAGTTTGGAGTGTATCCCGCAAGCGAAGATTACGTATCAGGTCTGCGCGAGTTTTGCGATAAAAACGGTATCCTGCTCATATTCGACGAAGTACAGACAGGCATGGGCCGCACAGGAAAAATGTTCTGCTATGAGCATTTCGGCATAGAACCGGACATTATGACACTGGCGAAGGGAATAGGCTCGGGCTTCCCGCTCGCAGCAATGCTCGCAAAAGAGAAACTCAACATATTTGAGCCCGGAGAACAGGGCGGCACATATACTGGCCAGCCTTTGGCAATGGCAGCAGGTATTGCCGTACTGAACGAGTTTCGCAAAAGCAGAGTGGTTCAGAACTGTGCGGACATGGGCGCGCTCATTGTTTCCAGACTGCATAAATTGTCGGAAGAATACGAGATAGAAAACATACGCGGGATGGGTCTTCTGATCGGCTTTGATCTAAAAAAAACAAAAGGCGCTGATTTTGTAAACAAATGTCTGAAGGATGGCCTGCTAATCAATTCTCCGCAGGAAAAATCGGTCAGGCTTATGCCGCCGCTTGTAATAAAAGAAAAAGAGATCGATGAGCTGTTTGCGATCATGATAAAAAATCTGGCAAGGAAATAAAATTCCCCTGTACATGCGCCATGTACTGAAGACAGTATATTTACAAGCTGACCGGAAGAGATTCCAGGCCATCATTTAAGAGCCTATTTCAGCAGGCATCAGAAATCAC
>JAFGSG010000136.1 GCA_016934735.1 Spirochaetota bacterium
GGAAATTATCTTGATGTATATAAGCAGGTATTAAAAGAACACCCTGAATATGATTCCGGTATGGTCACACATGCTCATAACGATTATCTTAACCAGCTTGCGCGCAAAGGCATAATCGGCTTTGCGGCTTTTATTTACATGCTTTTTGGAATAACGAAATTCATGATAGTGAACATTAAAAATATTGATGATAAATTCATGAAAGCTCTGTACCTGGGCTTGTTCGGCGCGTATTGCGTTTTTCTGGTCGCGTCCCTGTTCCAGTGTTTTTATACTGATGAAGAAAATCTTGTCATGTTCTGGTTTGTAACAGGCCTTCTGGCTGCAATTGTAAAAATCGAAAAAAGGAAAAATTATGAAAATACCGTTTCATAAACCTTATATTGACGATGCTGAAATAAATTCTATGTCCGGGTCGGTGCGCAACGGCTGGCTAACTATGGGCAAAAAGACATATGAATTTGAGAATGATTTTAAATCGTTCATAGGAGCGTCTGATGCTGTAGCCGTAAATTCATGTACAGCTGCTCTTCACCTCGCGCTTAAATGCTCCGGTATAAAAGAAGGCGATGAAGTGCTTATGCCTGCAACTACGCATTCGTCAACATCAGAAGCTGTTATGTACTTTAAGGCAAAGCCTGTATTTATCGATATAGAACGCGATACGCATTTGATTGATGTAGAAAAAATTGAACAAAAGATCACCAGGAACACAAAAGCTGTTATTCCTGTCCATTTCTCCGGACAGCCTGCAGATATGGATAGGATAATTGACATTGCCCGAAAGTATGATCTTAGCATAATTGAAGATGCTGCGCATGCTTTTCCGGCGATGTACAAAGGCAGATTCGTCGGAACCATAGGTGACGCGACTTGCTTCAGCTTTTATGCCACCAAGACAATCACTACCGGCGAAGGCGGTATGATAAGTACAGAGAACAGGGAATGGGCAGAACGCATGAGGCTCCTGCGCCTGCACGGCGTTTCACGCGATGCGTGGGAGAGAGAAACAGCGGAAAATTTCTGGGAATATGATGTAGTAGAACTTGGATTTAAGTACAATACAACTGATCTTGCGTCTGCAATAGGCCTGGAGCAATTAAAAAAAGCCGACGCAATGCATAAAATGCGCTCCGCTATAGCGGCACACTACAATGACGCATTCAGGCAATGCGAAGGCATATTGCTGTATATAATAAGAGATGAGCGAGAGACTGCGTGGCATCTGTATCCGCTCAGACTTAATCTTGAACGACTTACTATTGACAGGAATGCATTTATACTTGAGCTAAAGAAACTTGGAATCACCGCGAGTGTGCATTTTATCCCTCTTTACAGGTTCACATTTTATAAGAAGTTGGGGTATTATATAGGAGATTACCCGGAAAGCGAGTGGGTATTCAGCAGGGTTATTTCGCTGCCTATATTCCCCGGGATGACCAGTGAAGAGACGAATTATGTAATTGGAGCCGTACTGGATATTGTAAAAAAATTCAAGAGATGATTTCTGTAAAGATAATGTAAGGTTTGGAATCTGCCTAAAAATTAAACATGATAAAATTTTTTATACCAATCGACGAATTTTTTTATCCCCTGGTCGATTGATGTACGCGGCCTGAACCCATAATCCTTTTCCAGATCGCTGGTATCCGCATATGTTGACAGGACATCTCCCGGCTGCATGGGCAAATAATTTTTCTTCGCTGTTTTGCCAAGATGTTTTTCAATAGTCTCGATAAAATCCATAAGCTTTACAGGCGTATTATTGCCGATATTGTAAAGCCTGTAAGGCGCTTTGGTTGGGGAACTGCCATCCGGCAACCGATTATTCATTGTTACAGGATTATTGATTACATGGATAAGCCCCTCAATGATGTCGTCAATATATGTAAAATCCCTTTCCAGATTCCCGTTGTTAAATATATCAAGGGCTTTGTTTTCCATTATAGACCTTGTGAAAAGAAAGTACGCCATATCCGGACGTCCCCACGGGCCATAGACCGTAAAGAAACGCAGCCCGACTGCCGGTATGCCGTATAGATGGCTGTATGTGTGCGCCATAAGCTCGTTCGCTTTTTTGGTGGCCGCATAAAGCGATACAGGGTGATCCACGTTGTCGCTTGTGCTGAAGGGCTGTTTTTCATTCATGCCGTAAACACTGGAGCTGGATGCATAGACAAGATGCTTTATTCCGTAATGCCTTGCGCCCTCAAGAATGTTTATAAATCCCTGTACATTTGAATCAATGTATGCCTGCGGATTTATGAGGCTGTATCGCACTCCAGCCTGTGCAGCCAGATGGCAGATTTTATCGAACTTTTCATTTTTAAATAAAGCATCTATATTTTTTTTATCTTCGAGATTGAGTTTTATAAATTGATAGTTATTATATTTTTCGCTTTTAAGTATTTTGTTATATTTTATGCGGTTTTCGGAAATTCCTGTTTCCAGAAGGCGGCCGAATTTCAATTTAACATCGTAGTAATCGTTTATATTATCAAGACCAATAATGTCGTCGCTGCGCTCGATTAATTTTTGTACAAGATGGAATCCAATAAAGCCTGCTGTGCCCGTAATTAATATTTTCATTTTTTTAAATAAAGAGAGATATTATAAAATTTTTGTTTACTGTTAACTAAAATAATATTAGTATTGGAAATCAAGATTTTTTATTATTTTTAGTAAAATTAAGAGGATTTATAATGAAAGTCGGCATAGCAGGCGCAGGTGCCATGGGATCAATCTTTGCGTATTTTTTAAATAAAGCAAATATCGATGTGGTACTTTTTGAAAAAGACAATAATTCAATTATTAATACGAAGAACGGTTTTAACGTTATTACAGGTAATGATATAATAAAAATTAAAATCGTTATAAGCAGTGATGTTTCTGTTCTAAAAGGATGTAATGTTATTATTTTATTTGTAAAAACATATGACACGGAAGAAGCATTGAAAAAAATATCTTCTGAGATCATATTTGCTGATGGGAAGATTATAATTGTTAGCCTTCAGAATGGCCTTGGCAATAAAGATATAATAGCGAAATATATACCTGGAGATATGATTGTATATGGTTCAACTTCAATCGGAGCAACCAGGGTTGACACTAGTACAGTCAGGCTCGGAGGAATGGGGAATATAATTATTGGCGGAAGCAGCAAAGCATCGGTTATAAATGTTCAGAATATTTTTAAAGCAGCTGGACTTGATGTTCTTATTGAGGAAAATCCTGACGAGGTAGTTTGGAAAAAAGCCATTGTTAATGCAGGAATAAATCCGCTCGGCGCTATTCTTGGTGTACCCAATGGGGCAATTATTCAAAACGATTATTTAAGGACACTGCAGGAAAGAATAGTCAGGGAAGCTGTTGAGACGGCCTGTTTAATGGGCATATCCCTGAATGCTGATGACTTGGTGGAGCAGACCAGAAGTGTGTGTGAAAAGACTTCAAAAAATCTGTGTTCAATGCTTCAGGATATAAACGCTAAAAGAAAGACAGAAATTGACAGCATCAATGGAGTTATAATTCAAAATGGAAAAAAGAATAATCTCCCTACGCCGTATAATGATGCTGTTTATTGTTTGATAAAAGCAAAGGAAGCGATGTAGTTTAAGGCCAGGGGTCCCATTCTCCGCAGTTTTTCAGATAAATCCCGAACGCTGGTCTTTTCTCCTCATCCGCTCTTAAGAATTCGAGAGTGCTTTTAACCAGAGTCTGCTCCCGGTCGATCGTGAGTTCCCCGAGCAATACACGCGTGCGCAGGAATACAAAGTACGTATCGATCACGTCGTGTGTGCAGTAGTCGTTGATCTCTTTTAGTTTGCCCGCACAGTACATGTCGTATACTTCGTCGCCCTTTGCGTCCATCTTGCCGGGTTTCCCGAGCGTTTTGGCGAGCAAGTTAAGCCCGCCGTTCATACGGATCGCGCTGAAGTTCGAAAGCCAGTCATGCAGGTCAATGTGTTTAGTGCCGAATCTGAATCTTGATCCGAATTTATCTTTCATGTGTCTTTTTATAGTATTGCCGTATCTGAAAGCCATCAGTTCCATTAAAGGAATGTCGAATCCCCGCCCGTTGAATGTAACAAGTGATGCATCTTTATGCTTATGCTCAACATTATCCCAGAAGGATTTTACAATTGCGGAAGTCCTGTATTCCGGCTCATCGAGAAGTGTAATGCCGGAAATGGCAAAATTCTCTGTTACAAAAGCAAGGCATACTGATACGGGATACTGGAATGTTACGGGTATAAAGAATGTCTGGCCGTCGGAATTTGTCAGTATCTCTTCCTGAAATTTCACAATAGCTTCTTTCTCGGAAATATCAATTCCGGGATATTTTACTTTTTTTATAAGTTTGCCATCCGGTACAGATTCAATGTCGAATACTATGTATTTGATTTCTTCGCTGTTCACGATGCAATACCTTTTTGTAAAATTGAACGGGTTCGTCTTTATTAGCGGATAAATGTTCCCAATGGCTATATTAATAGACTTGTTGTGAAACTCAGACTTTTTAAGAATAATACTCCCCCCACCTAAGGCGGGGGGAGTATTATTCGGTAAGCTCTTACATAAAATTGAGTTATGCAGTAACTCTAATATTTAATTAATAGAGTTAACGATAATTAAAACAGCAGGGGCGAATAATCATTCGCCCCCATTACAAATTCAGTATTTTTATTATTATTTATCTATATATTAATTTTTAGCCGGTTATTTTTTTTCAAACCACTTAGCTTCCATTTTGGTAAGATAATCAAGGACATACGGATCTGATTCGGTCTCTTTTGCTTTTTTGATCGCGTCGAGTGATTTGCTCGGATCTATTCTGTGTATGGCAAGAAGCACTGAATATCTTACGTCTGCATTGCTGTCGCTTGTTAATGCTTCATTGAGCGCGGGTATACAGCTCTCATCAGCAATAAGCCCGAGCGCTATTGTTGCATGCATTCTGACTTTGACTCTCTTATCGTTCTTCAGCAGTTTCACTAAATCAGGGACGGCGGACTTTTCTTCTTTTTCTCCGAGCCATTCCGCTGCTGCAATTATTTTATTTTCATCATTGCTGGAAAGATCGGCTATGTATCCTTCTTTTCCTTCTTTAGGTTTGGCTTTTTCATCAACTTTTTTTTCAATTTCTTCTATTGCCGTTTCTGTTGCTTCTTCAACTGCTGCTTCCTGTGATGCTTCTTCGATTTCTGTTTCAGCTTCCTTAATCGGTCCTGTTTCCTGTGCGTTAACAAACGCTGCAGCTATAAAAAACATCGCGATAATAATTACGATTTTTTTCATCTTACACCTCTTTATTATTATTTTTAAGAATAAATCCGGGTTTGCTGCTGATAATATTCAATTGCGGGTATTATTATATTGTTTATTAAATATGTCAAATATTTTATCATTGTATTTTAAAGTAAAAAAGCTGAATTCAAGGTCTTATGATATTTCGATGGCATTAAAATTTTTAAGAATTGAACAATGTTACTCAAGAGAAATTGCGAATTCTCCCATGTTTGATGAGAAAGCCTGGGTATATAATCCCGTTTTCTTAAAGCCCTGTGACGGCACAGGCTTATGAAGAGTAAAATTTTCGTGGATCTCGCCTGCAGCTTTTCCTGCAATAAAGCGCGCGAGTTCTCCCATTATACTATAAGCAAGAGCGCTGTTTTGAATGTTTTCTTCTCCTGTTAACTGCTTCATTACGGATTTAAGAGTATCTTCGTCTAAAAAAAGACTCAGTTTTTTTAATCCGCCGCAATCCATCAGCACATCCACACCCCATGGAGAATATTTATATTTATTATTATTAACCTGAATTTTTGTCTTAAAAAAAAGCCTGAATATTTCACCGGTGGATTTTTCGATTTCTTTTGTTAAAGTTTGCATTTTTAAGTCCTGTTTATTATAATTATATTATTTATTACTAAAATTATAAAGTCGCACATCGCGTTATTAAGTAATACATTTATTACAAAGCCTTGTAATTGAATACCTGACCGGCGCTGAAAGCGGTGGCTTTTGCGATAGCACCAGGCGCTTGCGCCAGGATAGTATATTATGCAGGACAATAGCCTGAATATAGTATTGTTTATATATTTTCGGTAATTATTAAGGAGTTCATAATAAATTATTCGTTGACTGTGCGGCTCACAGAAGAAATATTAGCTTTATTTTTTTATAAATTAAACTTATTAATATATTTGACTTATCATGAATTTGAAATGTCATTCCGGCTGCAGGGGGAAATTTACTGGCAGCCGGGAGATTTCCCTGCATAAGTAATTATAGCAAATAAATTGTTCTATAATTCAAAACAGGGTTTTGGGACGTATTCCTAGTCCCAGCCCGCCGAAGGCAGGCAGGCTCTATGGATGAAACTTCAATGACAATAAAATGATATTTAAAGATCAACTTTCTTAAAAGTTTAGGAGTATAAAGATGCTTAAAAGAACGCCTGTTATCGCGATTTTTATCGCTGCTTTAATAGCGGCTGTAGCTGTTTATTTTATTGAAGTACCGGAGCGTCCTTTTACATTCGGACACTTGATTCTGTTATATATTCTTTCTTATTCTGTCGCGCTTGGCATAGCATTGTATTTTGATCCTAGGTCGCAGGAGACAAAAGAGAAATATTTAAAAATAAATTTTTACGAGGAGAAATAAATGCAGGCAGGTCATTTTGCAGTTGCGCTGGTGATTTCCTCTTATGCTCCGGAGCTGACAGGAGGGAAGGTTGACGCTTTTTCAATTGAAAGCATCGCTGTAGCCCTGGCTGCTCATCAGCTCCCTAATCTTGACGGCATACCTATAATGCTCGGATGGGCAAAGAAGGCTTTTCACTGCACATGGTCGCACTCGCTTTTGTTCGCTCTGATCGTGGGGCTCATCCTGTTGCCTTTTAATGCAGCATGGGCGTCACTTTCTTTTACGAGTATTATTATACATTTTTTAGCGGATATGCCGAGCAGCGTCGGACTGCCGCTTCTACTGCCTTTTACAAAGAAGCGGTTCACACTGAATCTATGGGCGGATACCGGGATCCTGGATTGGGAATCATTTAAAGGAACTTATCTCCAGGCATGGACATGGATACTCGAAGGCGGGGCATTTTTGTTTCTGTTTATACGGGCGTATCAGGAAGCTGTGTGGCCGTTTGTGTGAGGCGCTTTTCCGGCCTTCGGCCGGCTTATCTTCTTAACAGGGAGAACGATCGGTGACCATGTATTATTTTTCTACATAAGAGTTGCTGGCATATGAAATTAAAAAAAAATTATGAATATATAATAATCGGAAGCGGATTCGGCGGAGCATTTGCCGCGTACAATCTGGCAAAAGCAGGCAAAGAAGTTCTGATAGTCGACCGCGGGGAGTGGGTAAAGCGTGACGATTCATGCTGGGACGAGACAAGGCTCCACATTAAGGACCCTCTTTACAGGGGCGAAACTCCTTTCTATGCAGACCAGAAAAGCGGAAAGGCCGAAAAGATGTGGACCGATGATACTGTGGGCGGCATGTCTACCTTTTATGGAGCCGTATCGCTAAGAATGCGGGAAGACGATTTTCTGGGCGCTCCTCTTCCCGACGCCGCACGCCGTGATGAGCAAAGCGCATGGCCGTTTGCTTATAAAGACATTGCAGCTTACTATGATAAAGCTGAGCAGCTTCTCGGCATCGCAGGCATTGCAGGAAAAGACATAACCGAACCAAAGCGCGCAACAAAGTATCTGCATGAGCCGGAAAAGGAACTGGCTCTGCCTTCAAAAAAGATATGGGAAGCGTCAGTGAAATTAGGGCTGCATCCTTTTTATCTTCCAATGGCTATTAACTTCAGCGGCAAATACGGCAAAGGTAAATGCATTTCGTGCAGCACATGCGATCATTATCTTTGCAAAATAGAAGCAAAGAACGATCTCTCCGTAACGGTTCTTCCTGAAGCAGTAAAAAGCGGCGCTGTCCTTGTGCCGGATACGAGGGCTGTAAAAATTAATTGTTCCGGCAAAAAGGCTAAGTCTGTCGATCTTGTGCATCAGTCAACTTACGAAAGAATTACTGTGAGAGGCGACAATATTATTATAGCCGGCGGCGCGCTTGCCACCCCTCATTTACTGCTCTCATCCGGCATTGACAATATAATACAGAATTATCTGATAGGGAGATATCTGTTCCGTCATGCCAACGGCCTGACGGCCGGCCTGTTTCCGTATAAAACCAATCCGGACAGGAAACTTCAGAAGCAGATAGGCATATCTGATTATTATTTCGGCGCGCCTTATCCTTCAAAGGATCTGCCTGCAGGAGTATGGGGCATGATACAGGACATTTCGAGTATCGGCAAAGGTGTTATTATGGAGAATGCGCCCAAAGGCCTGAAGACAATAGCCGGTTTTGTGACAGATTATCTGATAAACCTGATGTGTATGGCCGAGGATATTCCGCAGTTAACCAACAGGGTATATATTGAGACGGGCAAAAGGGATAAGTTCGGTATGCCGTCTCTTATGGTTTATCACAGGTATCATAAACGCGATCTGGATGCTTTAAGAGCTCTTTATAAAAAAGCAAAGAAAATAATATTTAAAGCCGGCGGGCTTCCGATCGGCACACTTGGATTTAATACTTTTTCACACGCAATGGGCACTTGCAGGATGGGTGTAAGCAAATCCGCTTCTGTGGTTGATCCTGAATGCCGCGTATGGGGCTTAACCAATCTTTATGTAATCGACGCAAGCGTTATGCCGTCCGGTGGCTCTGTCAATCCGAGCCTTACCATTGCTGCACTATCGCTCAGGGCGTCCGGCATGCTCGGAGCCTGAAAAATGTCTCATAGCGGCATTTTTAATATTATAAAATATTATTTTAGTATGTTAAAATGCTGTTTTTGCATTCTTAGATGTCATTTTGGAAATATAAAGTATCATTTTAGGGAGATCGAACATGCAAATATTAAATGGCGGACTTGAACAGGTCCCTGGATACAGCTTCTCTGCTATTGAATGCGGAATAAGAAAAAAGGACAGGCTTGATTTCTGTGCCATAGTCGCGGACACTCTATGCAATGCAGCAGGCATGTTCACCACGAATAAGATATTTGCCGCGCCTGTACGTCTTTGCAGGGAACGGGTCGGCAGCCCAGTCCGCGCGATAATTGTGAACGCGACAAACGCTAACGCATGCACTGGCTTGGAAGGCTACTCGGACGCGTTAAATCTCACTGAAGCAATGGCGAAAGCTCTCGGCGCGGAAAAGAAGTCAGTGCTCATGGCATCAACCGGCGTAATCGGGCACAGGCTGCCTGTAGATAAAATGCTTTCAGCAATACCGGCGCTTGCGCGCTCGCTATCGCATGAGAACGGCTCTCTTATCCCGAAAGCGATAATGACAACAGACACATTTCCAAAAAGCGCAGCGGCATCCTTTTCTACTCCGCTCGGGGAATTTAAAATTGCCGGTACTGCAAAGGGATCTGGAATGATAGCTCCGAATATGGCAACTCTGCTTTCTTTTATTATCACCGATTGTCCTGTAAATAAGAAGTCACTTGACACTATTTTTAAAAGATGTATAAATAATTCATTCAATTCGATCACAATTGACGGCGATATGTCGACCAACGACACAGCCCTGATCCTTTCGCCTGCATCCAGGCTTTACATAAAAAAGGAGGATCTTGCTGATTTCGAAGAAGCGCTTGAATACGTGCTTGGCGAGCTTTGCCGTATGCTTGTTATGGATGCTGAAGGAGCTACGAAGTTCGTTACAGTAAATGTGGCCGGAGCAAAGACGGATGCTGATGCGCGCACAGCAGCAAGAGCGGTCGCGCAGTCGCTCCTTGTGAAGACGGCTTTCTTCGGAAAAGACCCGAACTGGGGAAGGATCGCGTGCGCGGCAGGGTATTCAGGCGCGTTAGTAAAAGAAGAGAATTTGTCGATATATATAGAGGATGTCGCTTTGCTCCAAAAAGGCAGGCCGCTTGAATTTGACAAAAAGTTCATGGACTCGATTTTATCAAAAAGAGAATTTTCTGTTTTTGTAGATATAGGGCTCGGCAGCAGCAGGGCGCAGTTCTTAACAAGCGATATATCATATGATTATGTAAAGATAAACGCAGAATATACAACATAAAATTTTAGTAACTGGCCGGATGCCCTTATTCATGGCATAAACAGCATCTCTCATTTGGAAATTATAGCTGAGTTTATATAAAAATTAATATGAAAAGACTATTAATTATAATTTTAATTTTTATACTGAAAGTAAATTTTATTCAGGCAGAAGAAAATTCAGGGAAGAACAATCCGCAGCCTGATATTCCTGTAAAAAAGGAAAAGGTTGTAATTTTTTATTTTCAGGATAAAAGCCGAACCGATAAGTTCAGGTATTTATCATCAATTATACCGGAATCCATAGCTAAAGATATCAGAAGGATCGGAGACTATGAAGCTGAAACATATCCGGTTAATATTGACTATCTTCACAGCAGTGCGTCCGGTGAAGACAAAGAAGCGTTTACTTATCTTTTAATGAACATGGACAAAGAAGTTAAAGCTGATTTTATGCTTGTCGGTTCATACTATGTCGATGGCAACCGGATAGTAATTTCTACGCAGTTCTTTGATGTTGAAAGGAAGCAAATAATTTACGTCAGAGAAACTGAAAGTAAAATCAGCGCGATAGTCCTGGAGATGATCGAAGAAGCGACAAATCGGATTAACACAGCTTTAAATAAGGCTGTGAGGATAAAGAAAGAGGCAAAAGCAAAAGCAGCAGCTGCGGCAGCTGCTGCAGCGGAAGAAGAAAGAAAGAGTAAAATATCCCCATTCCTTGGCTTTTATAATACTATAAGCGGAATTACCTTCGGTATTAATTACGGCTTAGTGAATTATTATGGAGACAGCGGCGATATGTATAAAAATGCCGATCATGTATCCCTTAATATATTTTATGAATTAAGCAATATCAGTCCCGGAATTCCTTTTGCAGTTTCCGGAAAATTTGATTACTTCGCAACAAGAACAAAAGAATCATATAATAAAGACGATAATAGAAACAGGGAATTTGAGTTTACAGGCGGAAGTTTAAATGCAGTATATCTGTTTAAATTTACTCCGAATTTTAATATTGCAGCTTCAGTCGGTGTGGGTATAGCTGATGTTGAAATAATTAAGGAAGAGGAAAGAGATGAATATGAAGTAGTAATTTCACCTGCTGCCACAATCGAGGATTCATTAAATCCTTATTATAATTTTACTCTTTCAATGAATTTTTACATCGGTAATCTGAAAATTGAATCAGGCTGTTCCTATAATATAATACATATCTCCGATATGATCCACTATTCTGTTATTTATTTCGGACTTGGATACAGAATATAAAAATTAAAAAATATTAAATTATTTTCTTTACACAGCAAATATCGATTATTATATGTGAATCAACTTATTTCGGGGCGTAGCGCAGTCCGGTTAGCGCACATGACTGGGGGTCATGGGGTCGGAGGTTCAAATCCTCTCGCCCCGAATTTTATCATAACATCTTTTACATAAAGACAAACAATATGGAATTAGAAAGTTTTTTTAACAAAAAACACATAATTTTTTTAGAGAATAACGAAAAGCAGCTTGTTCTGCGCGAAATGCTCAACAAGCTTGAGGAACTCGGAAAGATCGAAAGCAGCAGCAGATATTACACACAGGTGATTCACAGGGAATCTCTTGAGAACACCGGCATCGGAAGAGGCGTTGCAATCCCGCACACAAGGACAGAAACAGTGCCGGAATTTATTTCCATACTCGGTGTTTCAAGGCCGGGCATTGATTACCAATCCTTTGACAATATCCCTGTAAATTATGTCTTGCTAAGTATATTTCCTACGAGGTTAAGCACGCAGTATCTTTACCTTATAGGCATGATATCGCGTATTTTTTCCAATAAAAAACAGGTAGCAGAATTAAATAAAGCTGAAAAGACATCCTCAATTTATTCCATACTGAAGACAGATTTTAAAAATTATTTTGATAATATAAGCAACATAGATGATCAAAGCAGTGCCGTCAAGGAAAACCTGTCCGGTGTACCCAGTTCTGACCTCGATCTTTTAATTCAGATGGACAGGCTGTATCATCTTTATGATGAGGGAAACACTTCGGAATCGATTGTTAAAAAAATAGACCGCCTGAAAACGCTGATTGACAACAGGTCATTGACTTATTACGAAAGAATGAGAAAGAAGTGCCAGACTCCCTTCTCTATACTGGAAAAAAGCAGCTGCTCAGGGTGCCATCTTGAAATACCCGCTGTTCACATCAAGGAAATCAAAGAAGGCAAAGGGATTTCCGTCTGCAACCATTGTGGAAGATTTCTCATTATAATTTAAACCCCGAAAACCGCGTTCCAATTAAACTATTTCAGGAAACCAGGGCTGTGCTTAAAATAATATGCAAGTTAAAGTCGGGATCATCATGTTTATTGCATAGGTTTAATGTCATTTCAGCCCGATGGAGAAATCCCGTGATAAATCGAATGATTTCTCACCGTTTTATTCCCCGAAATAATAAATATATAATAACTTTAATTAGTTTTGCTGTTTTATTGTCTCATTCTGTCCCGTTGAATTCCGGGATAAAAAAGCAGGTATTGCAGGACGGGACAGTTCGTTATTATAACAATCCCGAAGAAATCAAAACTAATAAAAAAATTAATTTTAAAAGTCAGTACAATGAGCTTATCGAGAGCATATCCCTTGCTGAAGGCATGGATCCGTATCTGGTGAAATGCATCATAAAAGTCGAGTCGGATTTCAGGGCTGATGCCGTATCGGTGGCAGGCGCAATGGGGCTTATGCAGATCATGCAGGAAATTGCACGTTATTATAATATCAAGGATCCGCTTGACCCTGAACAAAATTTAACAGCAGGAATAAAACACTTAAAATCTCTTTTAAAATTTTTTCAGAACGATATTACGCTTGCAGTAGCAGCGTATCATGCCGGATTGGGCCGGGTAAAAAAAGATATGAAAGTGCCCCCGATACAGGCAACAGCGGACTATGTAAATAATGTCATGTTTTTATACAGCGGTAAAAAGGAAAACAGTCTGGAGCAAGTAAAAAAGCTGTACAGGAGAATAAACAGCGAGGGAGTAATAGAGATTTATAATAAGTAGAATAATATTCTATTCAACCAGGCTTTCCTGGTCTTTTCGGACAATAATTGAACCGTTATCGTTTAAAAATCTCAGTATCTGCACAATGCTGTTTCTTGCTTCATTGATCTCTGACAACCTTACCGGCCCAATATTGTCCATCTCATTCAGAATGCTTGTCGCCCTGTTCTGGCTCATGTTCCTTAAAAATTTAAATCTGAGCGCATCCCCTGCGCCTTTAAGAGACTTGGCGATAACATAATCATCGTTTATCTCATCAATAAGAATCTGCACTTCGCGGTGAGTCAGATTCAGCACAGCTTCAAAAGTGAATAATTTTTCTCTGATTTTATCGGATATTGCCGGCAGTTTTAAATAGAGATATTCCTTCAATTTTCTTTCCTGTTCAGGATCCATCTGGCTCATGATGTCGATTAAAGTGCTGATACCGTCGGTTTTTTCAGCTTTAATGGCGGAAGTTCTTAATTTTTCATATTTATTTCTCAAAACACGGACTATTTCCAGTACTGCGCCAGGCGAAGGCTTTTCTAATCTGGCCATCCTTTTTATAATATCTTTACTTAAAAAAGTCGGAAGATTTTTTAATATTTTCGCATTTTGCACAGGAGAAAGATAGTAGAGCGCTGCGGTTATTGTCTGCGGATGCTCATTTTCCAGTAAAGAAGTAAGAATGTCGGGATCTATATTTTTAAGGAAAGTGAAGCCTTTTTCAACGTCAATATGAGTAATATTACTAAGAATGTTCTCCGCTTTTTCTTCGCCGAAAGCTGCAATGAGCATTCCCTTTGCGACATTCTCGCCGCCGTAAACAGCACCTTTGCTTTTTTTTAGGTCAATCAGGAACTCGCCTATTAAGTCCTCTTTTTGAGTGACCGATAAATCTTCTATTTTAACTATTTCCTGGGCAATTTTAAAGACAGTTTTTTCATCAAGGTGTGCCAGCACTCTCGAAGCTACTTCGGCTCCAATGGCAACTAAAAACGTTGCTGCTTTTTCAATACCTGTCATTTCTTCAATAGGTTTCATGATTATTTTTTATAATGGTCCGGTACTTAAGATAATGAATTGGTGCAAGGAAGCCCAGCATCATTTGTCTATTTTTACAATAATTCAAGAATGAAAAGAAAGATTCATTGATTTTCCCAAGGTGGAATAAAAATGTCAGTAGGGGATTCACTAAAATACAAATAAAATAAAAAGCAATTAAATATCCTTTCACTCTGTAAGCTGTATAATTTAAGAATACAGATACCTCAGGATTGAATAAATACTTGAAATAAATCAACCAATATTTTAATAGAGAAAAACATTTTTTCTAACTTTAATATGCCCTGGATGTGCCGACTTATAAATTATGATGGATGATAGACATATTTATACCGAGATCGATAAGGCGATTGAGAATAAATGCGATATAGTATTTATTTCCTATTCCATGCTGGATGAAACCGACGAGAAAATAAGATACACAGTTCAGAGGATAATGGAAAAATATGACAGGGAGGATTGGTTCACTCCTGTTTTTTCGGCAGTCAAGGAGCTGACTGCCAATGCTCTTAAGGCAAATGCCAAGAAAATATTAATAGACGAAGGCATAATAAAAGAAACAGATCCTATACTCGAAGTAGTAAAAAAATTAAGAACCATTCTGAATGAGAGGGCAGTGCTGGAGTATGGGATAAAGAAAAAAAAGAAGGCACTATCTACAAGGATTTATTTCAGGCTTCAGCCGGACAGAATAATTATAAAAGTAATTAATAATCTACCGCTTGATGATTTTGAATTAAAGCGAATACATGAAAGAGTTAAGCTTTCATCCAAATATGACAGTATAGCGGAATTTTTTATGGACTACCCGGATCCGGCAGCAGAAGGTATGGGCCTTGGCCTTTGTATGGTTGTTACGCTTCTAAAAAGCATTAATATAGACTATAGTAATTTTTCAATCACTACTGATGGTATTGGAAAAACCTGTGCGGAAATGACTATTCCTCTGAACTGATTATTCCGTATACCTATTCCCGTTTTTTGTAAAAAATACCCCTTGTAACGCTTTTCTCACTGATTATTGCCCCCTTCTCCAGAAGAGCATTTATTATTTTTTTTACATCCTTAAGGTTTATTCCAAGAGATAAAGACAGATCTTCGATTGTGGAAGGTCTTCTTGAAAGAGAAGATATAACTGCATCCGGAATATTTACATGTCCCTTGTTTGATCTTTTTGTTATGTAGTTATGGTTTTGTATAATTTGAACTTTAAGCGGCCTGAAAAATGTTTTAATCTCCATGAGTTTTTCCTCTGAAGCAGGTTCGATCCATTTTTCAGTTCCAGGTCTGTCCAGCGTATTTAGCTGGATCAGATCGGGAGATATCTTTAAGCAGGCATTCTTAAGCAGATCGAGTTCGTTTTTATTATCGTTAATCCCGGTTATAATAAATATTTCCAGAATAATGGAATTTTTATACTCCTTTCGTAATGCTGTAAGCCCGTTAATTATTTTATTTACTCGTATGCTTTTTTCCGGCCTTGATATTTTTTTAAAGGTTTCTTCACTCGCGGCATCTAATGAAGGTATAATAATATCAGCGTCAAGAATTGATTTCCTCACTTTTTTTAAATAAAAGAGGGTGCTGTTGGTCAGTACTGCAATTTTATATTCTGGGTATTCCGTTTTTATAAATTTAATTATTTTTCCTATTCCGTTGTGAAGTGTGGGTTCCCCGGAGCCGGCGAACGTTATTACATCCAGTTTCGGTCTGTCTTTTAAAAATTCCCGCAGTTGAATAATTACATCCTCTGTCGGAACATATTCCCTGATTTTGGTGGTAAGATTTTTAGTTTTGCCGCACTCGCAATATATACAGTCAAGCGAGCAGGTTTTGGAAATCAGAAGATCAATTCCCAGGGATATCCCGAGCCTTCTGGAGATAACAGGGCCGAAGAGGTGTTTCATAAACTTAGTCCGTTCAGATAGTCAGATGTCGCGGGTTACCTGAAGTCTGTTTAACGCGCTGACTTTATCCAGAAGTAATTCATCTGTTTTTGCAAGGCGTTCTGTTAATACATGGACCATCTTGGCAGCAAAGCCCGGATTCCTTAACAGGAATGCCTTTAACTGCTGGATATCGTCAATATATGCCAGTTTAATATCTCCTATAGCCGATACATTCGCGCTTCTCGGCCTGTTGCTGAATATGGAAATTTCTCCAAAAAAATCCCCTTTGCCGAGTACCGCAACCTTTATTTTTTGATTGCCGTCTGATAATGCTATCTCGACTTTCCCTTCAATAATGATATACATTCTTTTTTCAACTTCGCCTGAAGTAATGATTCTTTCATTATGCTTATATTGCAGAACCCTTGGTGCCATAGAAAATATCCCCCTGATTTTTCGGCAAGTTTATTTATGCGAACGCAGCATTTTTAATCTAAGATTTAGCATCAAGTCGTTGTCTATTTTTTTTCCGGTTAAATTTATGCTTTCAATTTTACTGATAAATCCATATAGGTCGGTATTATTATAAGCGAGCATCATTAAAACAGCTTTAAGAAAGCTTTCATCATCAAATTGAGTATAAGAAATAAGAAATGTATTTTTGTCTATTCTTTTAGTGAAATCATTTTTTATATCCGGAGATTTTTTTTCTGATGATTTTAAGACCTCTTTTAATAATCCGATGTCGTTTCCTGCATATATGTTGCCTTTGTATCCCAGAATGTTGATTTTATAATGGCTGCTGTTCTTAAACCAGAAAGAATTATGCCCATCGATCTTTTCTTCTCCAAAGGTTCCTTCTTCAGTATGATTGTTTTCTAATTCTTTTTGTAAATTTTTTAATGTTTTTTTAATATCTCCGCATTCTTCCATTGGTATATAAACAATAAAATTATCCATTTCGCTGGCTGTTTTCGGTTTTTGAAAAATAATGTTAAAGAAGCTTTTTGAACATGGTAAAACCGCGTCTTTTAAAAAATGAGTGTTTCTTCCGGGTTTCATTATTTCTGTATAGGCTTTATATGCACTGTCATTCTTGTCGGTCATTGCCTTAAAATGTTCGTTGATTTTATTCACGTCGATAGAAAGGAAGTGATAACCTGTGGGATTTTCTGCAAAAAGCGCATTCTCGAACAAGTCCGTGGTAAATACTTTAATCAGCAAATCACCGTAGGGATCTTCTTTATTTACTGAGAGCCTTCCCATGAAGGAAACTTCATCAGTTTCACTGTCCAGTGATAGCGAAATATAATCAATAAAATTAAGGTTTGGTTTTGCTGCTTGTAAATCCTTTTTTATTTCCTTTCCCTGAACCGTCTCATATGTATTATCTAAATATTCCTTTCTGATAAAAATTTTAAGAATACTTGATTCAATATTAATATCTGATTTGGATTTATAATCTTTAAAAAGCGGATTTGCAGCTAAAGATGTCTCGCAGCCCTGTGTTTTTATGTCTATTATATCCGTAAGCGCATTACCTGAAGAGGCAAGGATAAAATAATTATCAATTACGGCAAAAAATATTTTATTCGGGATCTGAAATACTCTTATGTCTTTGTAAGTACTTATGGCAGGGTTAATGTCAGGATTAGTTTTATCATCATTTATAATTTTTAACAATTTTACAAAATTAATCGGAAAATTTTTTTTGTCTATAATCGGAAGAAAAAAGACGGACTTCGGTTCATTTTTTTTATAACCGAAACCGGTTATATATAAAGCTTTGTTAATATCTATCCCGATATTTTTGAGAGATTTTGTGTTTAATACATCTACGCCGGTTTTGTCTTTTAATTCTTTTATCCATTTTATATTCTTTGTAAGCACATTGCCGATATTATGGCTGTCTTTTTCTGCATTTAAAAAATCAACTGCTTTTGAAATTGATGATATTTCGATAAATAATGCAGCTGTTGAGGGAGTAAAATTTTCAGGTTCAATACATTGCGTAGGATTATTCCTATTTTCGTCCCCCCTTAATGCCGTGGCGATTATTAAACTCGTTAAAGTAATTATTATTTTGTACTTCATTATTTTCTCTTCTTAAAATATTAAAATTAACGTCATGCGCGACTTTCTGTCAGACACATAAAAATCATTCTTTAGGAGATATAATATCCCACTTGAGAAGCCGTACATCGCGTTAAAATTAGTAAAGATATATAAATATTCTCCTGCAACGGGCAAGTATATTTATACAATCGGCTTAATAATTTTAATAAAATATTTTTTTGTTTGTCATTAATTTTTTTTTATATGCACCTTGACGATTTTTTATTTTGTTTATACATTATTAGTAGAAATTATTAGCACTCACTTAGATAGAGTGCTAATAATTAAATACATCAAAAGGAGGTCAGCCATGATCGGAAATTTATTAAAAAGAAATAACAACAAAGAATATGGTTTAGACTCGTTCAGAAAAAATGTCGATAAACTTTTCGATGACTTTTTCTTCTTAACACCGACTTCATTGTTCAAAAATGACTGGGAACCTACAGTTGATGTAGAAGAAGATGACAAATCTATCCACGTTAAAGCAGAAATCCCGGGAATTGATGAAAAAGACCTGGATGTCAGAGTAGAGAATAATGTTCTTACTTTAAGCGGAGAAAAGAGGGAAGAAAGAAAAGAAGAAAAGAAAAACTATATTTTTTCTGAGAGAAAATTCGGTTCTTTCAGCAGAAGCATCAGCCTTCCTGACGGAATAAAGACAGACAGGATAAAAGCAACTTTTAAAAAGGGCGTTTTGAATATTGATATTCCCAAGGATGAAGTGAAAGAATCAAAGAAAATAGCAATAGATGTGCATTAAAATTAAAAGAATAACAGGAGGTTTACTATGTTTACAACATATGATCTTTTAGACGATGTAGCTGATTTAAGAAACTGGTTTGACGGATTTTTCAATGAAAGGCCTTATCTGGGCAGAAGAGCGGATTATCCTTACGTGAATCTATACGAAAACAACGATGATATTCATGTTGCAGTAATTGCCCCCGGAGTAAAAGCCGAAGACATCAATCTTCAGCTGATAAACAACAGGCTGACAATAGATACTGAAAAAAAGAGTGATTATCTTGACAAACCATATATACGCAAAGAAAGAAATTTCGGAGCATTCAAGAAAGTCGTAGAGCTTCCATATCGAGTGGATCCGAATAAAATAGAAGCAAGCATGAAGGATGGCATTCTGACAGTAAAGCTGACGAGAGCTGAAGAAACCAAACCGAAAAAAATTGAAATACACTAAATTTATAAGGAGGCGCTAAAATGAATGCAGAATTAACAAAAATTAAAAAAGATGCATACAACAACGAGGAATATGTTCTGGTTCCGCCGGTTGATATATACGAAACAGAGAACGATTTTGTAGTAAAAGCCGAAATGCCTGGCGTCAATAAGGACGGCGTGAATATTACTCTGGATAATAATGAGCTTGAAATTATCGGAAAAATAAACGGCAATCTGCCTGACGAGAAAAATTTAAAGTATTCCGAATTCAATCTTTATAATTATCACAGGAAGTTCAATGTCGCAGACACCATTGACAGGAACGCGTTAAAAGCTGGGCTGGATAACGGTATACTCACACTGACTTTGCCAAAAAAAGAAGAAGTAAAGCCTAAAAAAATTGAAGTAAAAGTGGAGAACTAAGAAAAACAAAACATATTGACTCCCCCACGGTTTAAAAGCAGGGTTTAATCACCCTGCTTTTTTTATTAAACGAGTTGACATCTAGCCTGAATTCTTTACCGAATAATTCCGTCCTTCTCGTAAATTTTTATCAATTTATGCGGCTAACAAAAACTATTAAAAAATGCCTACTATTAAAACAGATTTTTTTAAAAATAATGATTATTTTTTCTTTTTCGAAACCAATAAATTCGATAAGGATAATTATCGTTCATATTATTTTATTGATCCTGTTAAGGTAATCCGCCTGGATCATCCTGAATCAACTATTGATTTCTTTAACGAACTCAATGAATTGAAAAACAAGTATTATGTAGCAGGATTTTTCAGCTATGAACTGGGCTATATTCTTGAAGAAGCTTTTAAAATGAGGGTGCAGACGGATTTCCCATACGCGTTTTTCTGTGCTTATGAAAATCTTGTTATATTCGATCATAATCTTGGAAAATTTGTTTGGGATAATTTAAATCTTAAAATTCGATCAGGGGATTATGCAATATCAAACCTTGAACTTAACATTACAGAGGATGTTTACAGCAAAAATATAGAAATAATTCGCGATTATATCCGCAAAGGAGATATTTATCAGGCGAATTATACGGTAAAATACAAGTTCGATTTTTCCGGATCTTCGTTTGCGCTTTACAATGACTTAAAGCAGAAGCAGTTTGCAGCATATAATGTCTTTGCCGGATTTGATGGTATGCACATTCTTTCTCTTTCGCCTGAGCTTTTTTTTAGAAAGCGGGGCGGCTCGATCACAGTTAAACCCATGAAAGGCACGTGGTACCGCGGGAGAACATTAGCTGAAGACAATGAAAACCGCGATTTCCTCGCCAACGATGAGAAGAACAGAAGCGAGAACGTAATGATTGTTGACTTGCTGAGAAATGACCTCGGCAAAGTATCCAAAGCAGGTTCCGTGAATACAACAAAGCTTTACGAAGTCGAAAAATATAATACATTATTTCAGATGACATCAACCATTAAAAGCGTTCCTGAGAATAACCTGTCTGTATATGATCTGATAAAAGGCATATTTCCATCCGGGTCCATTACAGGCGCTCCTAAAATCAGAAGCATGCAGATAATCAAGGAACTTGAGAAAGAAGAGAGAAAGCTGTATACAGGCTCAATAGGTTTTTTTGAGCCTTCGGGCGATGCGGTTTTCAATGTTGCTATACGCACACTTTTATTGAAAAACGGCAGAGGGGAAATGGGAGTTGGGGGAGGCATTGTATATGATTCAACACCTGAAGACGAATTCAAAGAGTGTAAATTAAAAGCCGATTTTCTTGTAAAAAAAACTGTTCCGGAGTTTTCTTTAATAGAGACAATTTTATTTGATAGAGGATATGAGCATCTGGATTTGCATATAAAAAGAATGCATGCATCTGCTGAATATTTTGATTATATTTTCGATCGGTATGACCTGGAAAATAAATTAATTGCTCTGCAAAAAGGCATGAAAGGAGAAAAGTACAAAGTCCGTGTACTTTTAAGCCGTTTCGGAATTTTTACTGTAACAAAAACAAAGATAGAAGAGAACAATGTGCAGGAATTAAAAATTACTTTATCTGAAACGCATACTGAGAGCAATGATAATTATCTTTTTCATAAGACAACAGCCAGGGATTTCTATGAAAGCGAATTGGCAGATGCAAGAGAGCGCGGATTTTTTGACGTGGTCTTTATGAACAAGCATGGTGATATTACCGAAGGAGCAATAACGAACATTTATGCGAATATCAGGGGTGCATTGATCACGCCCCCCGTGGAATGCGGCCTACTGAACGGCGTAATCCGTCAAACGCTGCTGGCCAACGGCAAAGCCAGAGAGCAAAAACTTACTTTGAAGAATCTGCAAAACGCCGAGGAGCTTTATATTTCAAATTCGATTATCGGGTTTAGAAAGGCTCTTTTTGCATGATTAGATTTTAAGCGAAGATAACCGCAGACGAACACATTAGAACAGTATCTTCGGCAGGATTTCCGCGAGCGAGTCAGTTAATTTATACCTGGCAAGATGGTCGTATGGAGTGGGGTCTCTGTTAATTATTATAATGGGTTTGCTGTAACGATGCGCTACTTCAACGAAAGAACATACCGGGTGAACTACAAGTGAACTTCCAAGTGCCATAAAAAGATCGCATTCCTTTGATGCCTTTTCCGCAGTTTCAAGATACAGAGGATTAAGATTTTGTCCGAAAGATACTGTATTAGGTTTAAGGATGCCTCCGCACTCCTTTTTCTCGCATCTGGGATCGTAATCGCACTCCTCAAGTCTTGCTAGGGTTGTGTTAATGTCATAGATTGTTTTGCATGATAGGCATATCGCTTCAAGATTTGTGCCGTGCAGATTGATTATCCTCTCGCCTGACACACCGCCCTTTTCGTGAAGGCCGTCTATGTTTTGCGTCAGCAGATAATACAGCTTTCCTTCATTATCCAGTTTTCCGATTGCTTTATGAGCTGCATTAGGCTCGGCGTTTGACATTGACGGGATCGTCTCTTTTTTGTATCTCCAGTAATATTTACGTTTTTCAGTATCATGCATTATTTCCTGCAGAGTTACATATTTATACTGCTCCCATACTCCGCCCGGGCTTCTGTAATCCGCGATACCTGATTCTGTCGATATGCCGGCGCCGGTTAAAATCGTGATTTTATTTGACTTACGGATAAGATCTTTTATTTTGCTTAAGTCCATAAATGTACAATTGATTATATCAAATTAATTACTAAAGAAAATTTGTTATTTCCCAATGATTAGATTTTTCAACTCATCAGTGTCGTCATCTTTACATGGAAAATGTTCACAGAGCATTTCTCCGATTTTTCTGATCGCCTCCGGAATAGCTTCTCCCTGTCTTTTTGTTTTAATACCTTTTACAATAAGGTCAACAATTTTTTCCCACGCATTTGGTTCAACCTTGCTGTTAATTCCATGATCTGCTAGAATCCATACTTTTTTTTCAAAAACCGATATATATAAGAGTATACCTGTCTGATCTTTTGTTTTGTAAAGCTGATGTTTGAAAAATTGAGTAATAGCGGCTTCTTCCACTTCTTCATTTATTTCTTTATCAGAGATAAATAATTTTTTAACAGTCATGCTGTATTTGATTAACACATACATAACAATAAAAGCAGGCATAAAAATCGAAAGGAAGAGCCACAAATTTTCATCTTCCAAAATGAAAACACACAAAAGAGCAATGATGAATGCAAATATGAAACCGCCGATATAATTTGAAACCGGGTAAGAATAGCTGGATGATACCACCATAGGCACGATTTCGCCGGAAGTTATTTTCTCGATTTCTTTAACAGCGTTTTGTATTTTTTTTTTGTCCGATTCCGATAAAAATTTTTCAGCCAGATTTTTCATTTTTAAAGCTCCTTGTTTACAAAAACGGTTTGGCTTACGACATTTGATTTTACCAGCTCCCGGATGCTCCTCCGCCTCCGAAACCGCCTCCGCCTCCTCCGCCGAATCCGCCGGATGAGAAACCGCCTCCACCTCTCCCGATAGGGAATCCCCCTCCGCCTCCCATCCTCATTAGCGGGAGTATTACCGGCAGGATGAGGCCTGCTGCAAAGCCAATCGGTATCAGAAGCAGAAGCCAGATAGATATCGGCAGAGTGAAAAGGCCTATAATCGGGAAAACCACAGCTCCCATTACACCGCCGAATATTCTTTTAATAGATCCGATTATGCCTATGAAGAATAAAAAAAAGAACAAAAAGAAGATGCCATTCCCTGAGAAAAAAGATTTTTCCCTCCCGTCCGTCCTGTCTTTGAACGCATCTGCTTTAAATTCTCCCTTAACCACAGATATTATTGCATCAATCCCGTCCGAAACGCCGCGATCAAAATCATCATTTCTAAAATTTGGTATTATAATGTTGCCGATAATGCGTCCTGAAATAAGGTCGGTTAACTTTCCCTCAAGGCCGTAACCGACTTCGATCCTGACTTTCCTGTCATTTTTTGCGATTACAAGGATAGCACCGTTATCCAGTTTTTTTTGGCCGATCTTCCATTTTTCAGCTACGCGTATTGAAAACGATTCAAGAGCATCGCCTTCAAGCGATGGAAGAGTGAGCACAACAACCTGCGTGGAATCGGTCTTCTCCAGTTCTTCAAGTTTGATTTCGAGCTCGTTCCTGGTCTGCGGAGACAGCATGTTTGCATAATCATTCACTCTGGCTTTTAGGGCAGGGATTTCTAAAGCGGACGCGAAACTCGTGAATAACATTGCAATAATAATACTTATCGTAAATCTTCTATAAGTTGAAATGATGATCTTATACATTTAGTTTCTTCTCAAAAACTGCATCCCGCGGTCCTGTTAACCATGGGTTGCATTGTAATTTAGAATTTGACTTCAGGCGCTTTTTTTGACGCTTCTTCAGCTTTGAAATATTCTTTCTTTTCCAATTTCAGTATAAAGCTGTTCGTAACGCTGTTAGGGAAGCTGCGTATTGAGTAATTAAAAGTCTGTACTGCTTCGTTATACCGAACTCTTGCAACGTTTATTCTGTTTTCAGTACCTTCGAGCTGGTTCATAAGGTCTCTGAAATGCTGGTCAGCTTTTAGATTTGGATACTGTTCAACGACGACCATCAATCTGGATAGAGCAGATGAAAGCCCATCCTGAGCTCTTTGAAACTGTGCCAGCGCCTGGGGATTGCTAAGATCTTTTGGTGTAATCTTAACACTTGTTGCTTCTGCTCTTGCTTTTATCACGCCTGTAAGGGTTTCTTTTTCATGGGCAGCATAACCTTTAACTGTGTTTACAAGGTTGGGAATAAGGTCAGCCCGCCGCTGAAGATTTGATTCTATATCTCCCCATGCAGCAAATACGGCTTCTTCCTGCTGCTGCATTGTATTGTAACCGCATCCGCTAAATGCGAATACTCCTGTAATTAGTAATAAAAATGCTGCGAAATAATATTTACGCATATTGTCCTCCGGAAATTGTATTATAATTTTACATTTCGATTTAATTCTAACTATTATAGTAATCACTGATTTATTGTGAAGGTCAAGAATTTTTTATTGAATTCAACATAGCCATCTACTTGAACAATTGTCATCTTCCATTTTATCAATAATGTTAATTACTTATGTTGCCTTAAAATTGATTTAAATGTGATCCTTTAACTAAAAATGTTAACAATATAATTACTAAAAGTCAGTCAAATGAGTAATGTGTTTTTTTGGAGAGATATGTATTGAATCAGCTTAAAAATAAATTTTATCTTAATTATGTTGACGAAATGCATGGATTTATATATTTTATTGATTGAATAGTCAATTTAATTAA
>JAFGSG010000137.1 GCA_016934735.1 Spirochaetota bacterium
CAAAGCATATTTGTTGTTTTAAGTTTCATACAACCGCTCCTTAAAAATAAAGTTTTGTTCACATTACCAGCTGTGCCCATATAGCCGCTTCTCGAACATTTATACTGGCTAAGCTTATAAACTCGAATTACCCTGAGGTATTTTACGGCTTTATATCCTTATTCAATATAATAATATTATAGATGATCGTTTATATATATGCAACATTTTTTTTAATTTTTTTACAAAAATAATGATAACAATTGTATCGTATTTCAATAGTTATATTTGCCTTTTATTGTCTCATTATAAATTTCAAAAAATAAGAACTTAAAGTGAAAAAGTCATTCCCTCTCTTGCAATATGAATCATCGGAATTTTTAATTTCATATCATTCCTGTGCTGAATAGCATCAGAATGAATATTCCTGAGTTTTTTATCGTCATTGCCGGGGTCATGATGGGTAAGAATTAGATGTTTTACTCCCCATCGAATAGCGCAATTGACCGCAATAGTATAGCTCGTGTGCCCCCAGTCGAATTTTCCAAAATGTTCGTCAAGAGTATATTGTGAATCCAGTATGAGAATATCCGAGTTAAGAAAAAAATGCGATTGATTCTCTGCTCTCTCAAGAGTCTCTCCCGTGAACTCAGCATCAGTTGCAAAGATAAAAATTTTTTTACCTTCCCTGAATCGGTATGCAACACATCCTCCCGGATGATTTAATGGATGGCAGTCAACGAACAGATCATCTTCCAGCTGAATAGATTCTCCGGCCTTCAACAATTTATACTTTTTTGTTGAAGCCGTTCCCTGAAACGGAGCAGGGAAAAAAGGCGAGTCCATCTGGGCTTTAAGGTTTTCTTCCAATGTTTCGTAGGGAGAGTAAAACTCCAGTATATTGCCGGAAATATACATAGGCTTGAAAAACGGAAGCCCCTGTATATGGTCCCAATGCACATGTGAAATAAATATCTTAAGATATCCTTTCCCTTTGCCGCATTCAGTTGAAAGAAGCTCATCTCCGAGGCCTCTTAATCCGGAACCGCAATCCAGTATATAAAGATTACCTCCTTTTGATGTTACTGTAACGCAGGTAGTATTTCCGCCGTAATTGAATTTTAAATTTTCCGGAAGTTCATCAATAAAATTGTTTATTTGTGTTACATCATTCAGTCCGGCTTCAACAGCTCTTAATAAAATATTGCGTATTTTATGCCTGTATTCTTTATTGCCGGACGGAGTCGGCAAAGAACCGCGAACACCAATCAGCTTAATTTTCATTGAGCCTCTCTTTAAAAAAATATTAATTACAGCAATAATATGTATTTTCGAATTGTTTGCTATTCTGTTTAATATATAAAGAAAAGTTATTCTATAGTAGTAAAGTACGGAAAAAAAAGTAATTTTTTTTACAATTATTTTGTTGAATACATATAGCATTTAATACTACAATGCAGAAATTTTCAAATTCAGAAAGGATAAACATGGGGATAAATAAGTAATGATTTGCTATAAGGGCTTTGAATACATAATTAATAATGTATATAAAAATGAACAGGAACATGTTTTTCAATATTGGGATAGATTAAACGAAATTGAGAAAAAAAAATTAATCAATGAGCTGGCAGGTATTGACTTCGATCTGATAAATCATTTATACAAGAATAGAATAGAGATATCAACCGAAGGAATGGAATTTGAACCGGCAGACTTTATACCAGTGCAAAATCCGGGTAGAAGAAACAGGGATTTTGAAAATGCAAGAAAAACAGGCAATGAATATATTTCCAAAGGAAAAACTGCAGTACTCCTGGTTGCCGGCGGACAGGGTACGCGGCTTGGTTTTAATGTACCAAAAGGAATGCTTCCCATAGGCCCTGTCACGGGTAAATCCTTATTCCGTATTCATGCAGAAAAATTATTATTTTTTTCAAAAAAAAATAACATATCTATTCCGTGGTTCATTATGACTTCAAAAGAAAATCATATGGATACGGTAGATTATTTTGAAAATAACAGATATTTCGGACTGAAGAAAGAAGATATCTTTTTTTTCTCTCAAAATATGCTGCCTTCTCTTGACGTTAATGGAAAATTAATATTAAAAACAAAAAGCAGCCTTTATATGAATCCTGACGGACACGGCGGAGTGTTAACCGCTTTATCGTCTTCAAACCTTCTGAAAGAATTGAAAACCAGAAGCATTGAAATTGTCTCTTATTTTCAAGTGGATAATCCTCTGGTGAATATACTTGACCCGGTGTTTTTTGGTTTTCATATTCTTAACAACTCAGATGTAACCAGCAAAGGAGTTATGAAAATCTCTCCTGAGGAAAAAGTCGGTGTATTTGTAAAATTTAAAAACGGAAAAACCGGTATCATGGAATATTCCGATCTGCCGCGAGAAAAACAGATTGCTGTTGATAGTGAAGGAAAATTGCTTTTCTGCATGGGCAATATTGCAATTCATTGCTTTAAATTATCTTTTATTGAATCTGTTATTCTTAAGACAAATTTATCATTGCCGTATCATACAGCACAAAAAAAAATAATTGCTTTTCAGGACGGAAGAGAAAAAGAAATAAGCAGCTTAAAATATGAAAAATTTATTTTTGATACATTAACTCTGGCAAATTACAATACTATAGTTGAAACAGACAGGGCAGAAGAATTCGCACCCGTAAAAAACGCTGACGGGGTTGATTCACCGCATTCGGCAAAACAATTAATTAGTAATCTGCATCGCAAATGGCTGATCAATAAAAAAATTAATATTCCGGATAAGGTAAAAATTATTGAAATATCTCCTCTGCTCGCAGCAGAAGCGGACGATCTGCCAGAAAAAATTATAATCCCGGCTGAGGAAAAAGTTTATCTGGAATAAAGCCGATATATTTGCTGAGATGATTTTTTGACAGCTTTATTTCTCGAAATATTTTTTTATCTTATAAAATATACAAATCATAAGCCAATAGAACGAATTTACTATTCAAAAGGAGACAATACATAATGAAAAAATACATTGAAAAAGTAAATACTCTTATGGAATCATTTCCATATATAAAAGAATTTCACGGCAAAACCATTGTTATTAAATACGGCGGCAATGCCATGATAGACGGAGAAATCGGAAAATCCTTTGCGCGGGATATGGTTCTTTTAAAGTTTGTCGGGATTAATCCTGTAATTGTCCACGGAGGAGGCCCGCAGATCGGAAGTCTTTTGAAGCAAATCGGCAAATCGAGCAAATTTGTGGACGGGTTGAGAGTTACTGATAGCGAGACTATGGATGTTGTAGAGATGGTTCTGACTGGCAAAGTAAACAAAGAGATTGTACACAACATAAATATGATCGGCGGAAAAGCTGTCGGGCTTTCCGGAAAAGACGGCGGCCTGATTATAGCGGAAAAGACTTATCACATCTCAGAAGGGAAACAGGTCGATATTGGCCAGGTAGGCATTGTAAAAAACATCAATCCCCGAATTATAGACATTCTCGATAAAGAAAAATTCATTCCTGTAATTGCTCCCATCGGATTTGATGAACAAGGAGTAACATATAACATTAACGCAGATCTTGCTGCCGGTAAAATTGCTGAGGGAATAAAAGCGGAAAAACTTATACTTCTTACTGATATTGAAGGCGTTAAAATTAAAGATAAACTGGCATCTTCTCTAACTGATGCGGAAATACCGGATCTGATAGAAAGCGGTGAAATAAGCGGAGGGATGATCCCGAAAGTCAACTGCTGTCTTGACGCATTAAACGGCGGAGTGAATAAAACCCATATTATTGACGGCAGGGTGGAACACGCTGTCCTGCTTGAAATTTTTACCGATGCCGGGATTGGCACAGAAATAATCAAAGCCGGGCAAATTACCGTCTAATATCCGGAAGCTTTAAAATTTTTTATATCAAGGGCCAGCAACGTCACATCATCAGCGAATATTTCTTCGGATGTATTATACCATTTCTTTATTGTCTCTATTATCTTATCCGCAAAATCCTCTAACTCATACTTCCCAATTGCTTTGATCAGTTTATGAAAATTCTGATCACCGAACATTTTTCCTCCTGCATTACGTACCTCAATAATTCCGTCAGTATAAAAAATTAATCTGTCATTAATTTTCAGATCGAATTCTTTATTTTCATACTTCTCCTCGAGTCTGCAGCCCAGCGGCATTTTATTTTCATTATTAACAATAAGTTCATTTGTATCCTGCCTGTAAAGCAACATAGGCCAGTGTCCGGCGTTTGCCTGGATGATCTTTCTGTTTTCAATGTCAATTATTGTATAACATGCGGTTATAAACTGATCCTGAACAAAATTATATATAGCTTCATTTACCCTATCCATAAAGTCGGCCGGATTTTGTGCGCTTTTATTGTGAAAATTGCAGACCACCTTTAACATGCCGGAAATAAAAGCAGCCGGTATACCATGGCCCGAAACATCGGCTATCAGTATCCCGATTTTATTATTATCTATGGCAGATATTTCATAAAAATCACCGCCAATTTCATACATGGGAAAATATCTTAGAGCCAGAGAAACATTCTCAATATCCGGCATTTTATTTTCCAACAGGGATTTCTGGATGGCCTGAGCAATACTGATTTCACGCTTTATCAGGTTTAACTCGGCACGGTCTTTAACGGATTTTTTTAATTGCAAAAGACCGTTTACCCTTGCCAGAAGTTCGGCCTTGCTGACTGGTTTTGTTAAATAGTCGTTTGTCCCTGCTTCAAAACCGATTATCAGATCACCCGGGCTGCTTTTTGCAGTAAGCATAAGAATAGGCAGTTCGCCGGCTGAATATTTCTCTCTTATCTTTCTGCAAACATCATAACCGGACATTATCGGTAGCATAACATCCAAAATTATTAAATCCGGAATCGGCCCGGAATTTATTTTATCCAGCGCTTCCTGTCCATTTGACACAGGAATTATTATATAGCCTTCTATATATAAATGGTTGATAAGAACCTGGCAGTTAACAGGTTCATCATCTACAATCATTATTTTACTGAACGCGAGTCTGTTATTAGGATTAAAATTATGCGGAATTATTTGATCTTCTGCAATATTAACCTGACCGTTGTCAGTGAAACCGGGAAATAAATTGCCATTTCTTTCTTTTGTGAATACGTTATTTTTATCGCTTTTTCTCAATGTAAAAGAAAAACATGCCCCTTTATGTAGTTCAGAATCTACCCGGAATTTACCCCCATGCAGCTCAATAAGCTGTTTACTTATTGAAAGACCGATACCTGTTCCGGTTTTATATTTCGATATTGCCCCGCCTGCCTGCTCAAATAATTCAAATATTCTATCCTGATCTTCTTTAGCAATCCCGATGCCGGTATCCTTAACTGATACAATTATTTCATCTCTATCCTCGTTTGACTCAGATACAAATATATCAATCTGTCCGGATTCTGTAAATTTAATTGCATTACCGACAATATTAAGTAAAATTTGCTGAAGACGGTTCTCATCCGCATTTACATAAAAAGAATCCGGTTCAATGGAAGTTTTTATTTTTAAATCTTTATTCTTAATTAACGGAGCACTTATGGAAATTATCAGCTTTATAATTGAGTGTAAATTTACCGATGTTAAATTTAATGTAATATCACCATGTTTAAGCTGGGAATAATCCAAAATATCATTAACGAGACTTGTAAGTCTTTTCCCGCTGGTTATTACAAGAGAAAGATTATTTTTTGCTTTTTCTTCGAGTTCTCCTGCAATGCCGTCCATAAGAGATTCTGCGATTCCTATCATGCCATACAGCGGTGTTCTTAATTCATGAGTCACATTCGCAAGAAAATCATCTTTAAGATTATTAATACGAACTAGTTCTATATTCTTATTTTTTAGATTATTTATTTCCAGTTCCAGCACCTGTGCCAGATGATTAAACGTAGTGGCAAGCCTGCTGATCTCGTTCCTGCCATTTACCTTAATTCGATGTTCAATATCACCGCTACCGATTATCTCTACTTCATTGATCAGATCTTCAATGGGCCTTGACATAACGCGCCCGAGGAATCCGGCCAGTATAAGATTTATTATAGTATTTACAATCAACGCAATTAAAATAATCGAACGCAGCTTTATGACCGGCGCTAAAACCATCGATTTAGCAAAAATCAATCTACCTGCAAAGTATGTATTTTTCCCCGGAATTGACGCTGCTGAGATGAATTCATAACCGGTGTCATTTAACTGTGAAATAAAAAATTCTTTAATAATATTTTGAGTTTTATTACTATCAATCCGCTCGAATAAAATATCTTCTGTATTGAATAATTGCTTATTAATTTTTTCTTCATTATGATATTTTGCTAATATATATCCATTATCAGCAGGATTTTTTGACACAAGTACTACATCTGAATAAATCAGACCTGCTTCTGACAGGGCTTTGATTATCGACATCATATCAGCAGCGTCAACACTGGATGCTTTTAAATCGCCTCCATTCATAATAACAATATTTAAGGCCATGCGGGACAGGATTTGGCTGTATGCGCTTCCCTGATTCTTCATCAAAGATATTTTATCTTTACTTTCTTTATCAAGGATATACAATGAAAGTGGCAGCGAGGAAGTTATTATTACAATAATAAAAATTATAATCGATTTATATTTTAATTTCATAAATAATCAGCGACAAGGAGCAGTTTTTTATTCAATCATTTTTAACGCGTCATATCTCTTGAGTGCCCTGGGCAGATACAAATTAACTGATTCATTTCCGGGATTAATAAGCTGTACTCTTTTCATATAGAAAATACATTTTTCATAATCTCCTTTATTGTAAGCCTCAATCGCGATATTTATAAGACTTTTTTCTTCTTTAGAAAGGAATTTGCGTATCTCCCGAAGCTTTTCAAATGCGCTTACTAAATATTTTTCCGCCTCTACAAGCAAAGGCAGTGCTTCGAAATGTTTATCTTCCGAAATTAAATTTAACGCTTTATTGTAATTCTCTTCATTTATTGTAATTACTCTTATATAATTTTCAACATCTTTATATTGATAATCATATGATATTACTTTATTAAAATATTCTTTAGCTCTTAAACCATCCCCGATTTTAAAATGTTTTACGCCGGATTCATAATATTCATCTATTTCAATCAGTTGAATGTTTTTTTCGGCTTTTTCTCTGGTTATAAAATTATAGCAATATGAAACACCAGCAAAATATGTTATATTCTGGAAATCTTTACCGGATAATTCATTGAATGAATATTTAAGACCGAGATTCACTAAAAAATTTTTGTATTGTTGAACATTAAAACCTGCTTTCAAAGCACCTCCTATTTTAACAGTTCTCTCATTTTTTTGACTCTCAACAGCAGTCAGTTGAAGGTAATTGACAGTTGCTGTTATACCGCAATACGGCTTAAAGCGAGTCCCCGCGGGGATATGCAATACAGGTCCAATTCCAAAGGAATAATATGAAAGACTAGATAATGATGTTTTTTTTAGTGAAAGCTTTGTATATGAGAGGTCGCTTTCTAAATATAAAAAACGACTTTTAAAAAACGGATAATCAATAAAAATCCCGAAATTATAACCGCTGTCAAGCTGATCTTTATAATATCCCAGAGGATAAGTTTTCCCGCCCATCAATCCAAATATTATACTATCTTCGATAGTACCTGACGAACCGTATAACTTTATACTAAAAATCACTATAAGAATTAAGCAGCCTAAAAGTTTACGCACATCGGTAACCTAATAATATATTTCTTATTTATCTATCGGATACTGCCATAGTTCAGAATTAAAAACTTTATCATCTGAACTATTTAAATAATAACCTCCATATAGTAATATGGAATCAGAATATTTGAAAGAATTATAATGTGAACGTTTGTCAGGTCCTGTTGAGATCATCTCCCACGCATTGCCGGTAAATGAATAAAACCACAATCCATTTAAACAACCGGATGCATTTTCTCCGCCATATGTATATACACCATTTTCTGCTACAATACTCTTTATTCCGCTTCTGGCGGAAATAACTGTATCGGGATTAAGAGTGCTGTATGTATCGCCGGCAATATCGTATACATAGAACTGATTTAAATAATTATCTGTGCCTGATACATAGCCGCCGAAAAAATAAATGCGATTATTATAAACAGCTGCGGAATGTGCCCCCATAATAACATTAAAATTTAACTCTGTCCATCTCGGTTTTCCGGAAGGATTAACGTCATCAATATTGAGTTGATACAGGACGCCGTCCGCATCGCCAGTATCCGTGAATCCTCCATGAACAAAAATTGTCCTGTCCCCGGTAGACGCATCAGTATATGCAAGCGAAATGTGAGAATATCGCGCAGAAGGAGTCGGGCCGACAAAGCCTGACGGGCCCTCTATTTCACCCCATATCTTACCTGAAATATCATAGTACTTTAAATTTTGAGATAGAGTGCCGCCGGACTCTTTGCCACCAAAGATATAAAGGTAGCCCTCCAACTCAACTAAATCAGCATATGAAATAGGTCCGTAAGATTCAAGTATTTCGTATTTATCGGGCACTATATCGTATCTCCAGAAATCATCTATTATCCCGTTATAATCTTCTCCGCCGTATATATATATAGAATCATTAGATATTACTGATGCTGCTCCCGCACGTACAGTTGCAATATTTGTAACTTTTATCCATCCATCTTCCCCTGCACCGCCGTTTCCATTCCCGGTCTCAGTATTTTTATTTTCTTCTTTGATTGCATTCTCGAAATTATCATAACATGCAATAATAGAACTAATAATGAATATACTTAATAGTAACAGTATTCGCTTATTTCTAAAAAATTTTTTCATAAATAATACCCTTTGAGGATGTTCAAACAAACCTAAATAATATAATAAAAAATATATTACTTTTCAAGGATTTATGAAAAATATGAAAACTATTGCGGTAAAATTATCGGCAAGCAAATGAATTTTAAAGATAATTCAGCAGAAAACCGGAACTTAATGGTTCATAAAGATTAAAACCTTAGACTTTAATCTTAACAATATTTATCGGTTTGTCTTTTCCCTTTACGCTGATCGGCGCGCTGTTGATTCCGCTGTATTTCTTCTTTGATCTGTCATAGATACTTTTTGATATCAGTATCTCACCGGCACCGGCATTTGAGCATAATCTCGCGGAAAGATTTACTGCGTCACCAATACATGTGAAAACCATTCTGGTCTTTGTGCCTATATTGCCGACTACTACGTCTCCGCCATGGATACCTATACCAACTTCAAATATGGGGCGGCGCTCCTTTTGCCGGAGGGCATTTTCTTTAGCGATCGCTTTCATTATTCCTATGGCAGAATCAATCGCTCTTTCAACGTTATTTTCGCCTCTGAAATGAGCCATAATTTCATCGCCTATATAACTGTCGATATCGCCTTTATTCGGAATAATCACATTAGACTGAAGGTCGAGATAATGGGATAATACTTCCATTACAATGCTGGGATCATTTTTTTCGGAAAAGGACGTAAAACCGCGCACATCGGAAAAAAGGAATACCAGATTTCTTCGTTCAGTACCGCCGAGCTGTAATTCCGCTGCAGAATCGGATTTCCTGCGTATCATGCTTATTGCGGAACTGGAAAGGAATTTTTCGAGATGATATTTTATAGCAACTTGGTCAATCATATTATTGAAGATATCGCCTAACCTGCCTATTTCATCATTGGTATTGATGACAATCTTTGTATCCAAATTACCTTCGCTTACCGATCCCGCCCATTTTTCAAGTTTTTTCAGATTCCTAATCATGAAGACAAGCACAAATCTGAACGCAATTAAACATACTATTATCATAATAAGCGCGAACAGAGAAACTCTGTCAATAGTACGGTCAAGCTCCGCATTTATTTTATCAATGTTAAATATAATTGCTATTGTTCCGAGCCTGCGTACCCCCTCGACTTTGGCTGCAATTGTTTCCATTCTGGAAATGATAAGATCATTTATTCCCTTTGCCTTCGCTGGATTATCCTTTAAATAAGCGTTTTCCTTGTTTCTTTTTTCGGCAATAAGCCATGCATCCCGGAACATCCATCTTTCATCTCTGTTAACCCTTCTGTCCCTTAAAATCATAATATTGCCGAAAAGTTCATGGAATAAAAAATCAATATCCCCCGCCTTTGTTATTTTTTTGGATACAGGACGCTTACGGATGACTTCTCTTTTAAATTCGTCACTTAGTGTGTCCTCGTATTTTTTTAATAGTGTATCATATATTTTATTTTTTACGATAGGATTTGATTCATGATATTTTCTGTAATTTTTTTTAAAATCATCCAACAGTTCAATAACGTTGCCTTTATGAAGGAATATAGGATATGTTATTGCGCGAAGGCTGAGAGTATTTATTTTTTTTTCGTCTTTTGAAAAAAGATTTATTATTTTTTTAAAAAAATTCCCATCAGACGGTTTCTGCTTTTTTGCGACAGCGCCTGAAGAGACTCTTTCAGAAAAATCATAAAATTCCAGTTCTTCTTTCTGCTGTCCTAATGATTTTTTAATGTAAGGGAAAATATCCTTTCTTTTATAGTCTGCATTCTCAGTGCTGAATTTAACCCTTCCTGTTTCATCAGTTAAAATTATTTTTTCTATATCATCATTAAAATTTTTATAATTTAATGCTTCAGTTCTGATTGTCCGATATTTTAATTCCAGCTCTTTATCGGCAGTTTTAACTGTCTTGTCCAGATAATATTCAGCATGTCCGCTTAATATGTGAGTCAGAATGCTTGCTTTTGTGTTTCTCTCCTGTTCAAGAAGATTTTTTTGGTTCAAATACATTACCACAGAAAGAATAGAAATCACCGTTATCATTATGACAGATAATATCAGTGAAAATTTAAGCTTTAACCCGAAACGGATCTTTCTGATATCAACGGGGCCGGAATCATCTTTCTTAAAGATTGACATTAGTTTTTCCCTTGTACATTAGGATTCTTTACAAAAAGAAGCATGTTGATCATTTAATTATTTTCAGGAGTCCTTACCTGCTTAGAATACGAAATTATAAATATTAGTCAATACCTTTTAAAAATAACAATAAAAACTATATCGGAAATAATCTTTATCATAGATATTCCGATATATCGACGCTTTGAAATAAAAAATGGATGATCCCGAGTTGAAATTATTAACACAATAGAAACAGCGCCTAAATTTGAACACGAAACAGGAGAGGAGGTGATTTTCCAAAAAATCCGATAATTATTGAATGCTGTCTAATATTTCTTTAAGGTTTTTTTCCAGAACCTGCCCATTCAGAATGTTTTTACCTGAACCTTCAACAGGGTACCTTGTTGCTTCAGTCATAAGTTCGACTTCTTTTTTAATATTATCAAAATGTTCGATTTCTTCTTTGGTTAATTTGACCGCCTTGTCTTCAACAACATTGTTTAAATTGCTGCTGTCGGTCATATCGTAGTTGAGAGCAGTGACTTCCCTAATATCCTGGCATGCAATTTTTATATATTCTGTAAGATTAAGCATTAGCTCGCGGACATCATCTCCCGGCATAATTGAATCCACAACCTCTTCCACCGGCAAATATTTTTTAAATTTAATTGAAAGAATCACTGTCAAGACAGTAACCATTTGTAAATTTTCCTCGAACTCATGATGTTTGTGAACTATCATATCTTTTATTGCTACAGAATCCTCATACAATTGCTGGGTGAATTTATTGACTTTTTCTGCGAATTCAAACTGGGAACTAGAACTTTTATTGACTTCAGCTGCGGTATTCCATCCTTTATTTGCTTCATTGATAATATTATTTAATTCCTGGATATTCTTTTCATTAACATATTTTTCAGTATTTTTGACTTTTTCAACCATCTTTAGTCCTCTAGCGAGATTAGCTGAAGAACCCTGTATAGCCCTTTCGGAATCCTTAAGACTTGTGTCGGTCAACTCCTTGAGCATTAGTATGGAGTCACGCTGAAGCTGTTTCCTTCTCTTAATTATTTTATCCATAAGAATAATTTGATTATCTTTTTCAATAATTCTCTGTATCGTAGATAAAGCTTCTTCAAGTGTCTGCGAAAAATCCTTTATTTTTAAGGATAACTGTTCGTAAGTCTCTTTACTCAAAAAATTTTTTTTCTGGATGTCTTTTAAAATCTTTTTTTGATTATCAATGTTTGATTTTAATATTTTACACATATTAAACACAAAAGTATCCTGATCTCTTTGTTTTATATTTGCGTCAAAAAAATAATCGATGTCCTTATTTAGAGCTTCCTCGATTTCAATACACATATTAAGATAGCCAATGGCTTCTTCCGAGTAGCTTTTTCTTTTTCTTGACGATTCATTGACTTTTTTAGCAATTTTCCCGAAATCATCAGCAGTATTATAAAGAACATCAATAATTTTGGGATCCATTTGTTTACCTCTTTTTATAAGATGGGATTTGAAAATTAATTTATTACATAGAAATTTTAAAATACATTCCGATTATTCAAATTAAATATTCTTGATATTTATAATAAAAAAATTAACTTTTAATTCCGGCTGCTAAACTGCATTATTTCATTAGGCATCCCGTTTAACGGGAGCACCTTGTCTGCAGCTCCGCGTTTGATCGCTTCCTTCGGCATTCCGAATACAACGCATGTCTCTTCACTTTGGGCAACAGTCTTTGAGCCGGCATTCTTCATTTCCAGCATACCGGCCGCACCGTCATCGCCCATACCTGTCAAAATTATTCCGATTGCATTCCCGCCTGCCGTTTTAGCAACTGAACGGAAAAGCACGTCAACAGCCGGCCTGTGCCTGCTTACAAGCGGACCGTCTTTGACAACTATTTTATAACGACCTCCCTGCCGTTCAATAAGCATATGATAATTTCCTGGTGCTATGTATGCATTACCCTGTACAATAGAATCGCCGTTTTCAGCTTCCTTTACTCTGATCCTGCATATCTTATCCAGACGATCCGCAAAAGCTTTTGTAAATTTTTCGGGCATATGCTGAACTATAATTATTCCGGGCACATCTTCCGGCAGAGCTGTTAATACCGCCTCGATTGCCTGCGTACCTCCTGCGGATGCTCCGATCGCTATCAGTTTGTCTGCAGCACGGAAAATCCTGTGCCCATCCCATGGAGAAAGCACAGCGTCAGCACTTAATTTATGCTGAACAGATTTTGTAATTACAGGCAAATCAATTTTATTAACATTCGCCTGAGAAGCCGATTTGACCGTATCAATCAGCATAAGAGCAGATTCCGTAAAAAAATCTTTAAGCCCTACCTTTGGTTTTGCTATTATCTCGACAGCTCCTGCTGAAAGTGCTTCCAGAGTTGTTTTCGCATTTTTAACTGTCAGATGAGAACACATTACAACAGGAGTCGGCCTCTTTGCCATTATCTCCTTTAAGAAAGTGATACCGTCTTTATTCGGCATCTCAACATCAAGGATGAAAACATCCGGCCACTCCTTTTCCAATTTCTTCTCTGCAATAATCGGATCGGCCGAAGCAGCAATCACTTCAATTGAAGGATCCGAAGCCAGAATATCACCAAGCACCATTCTTACTGTAGCTGAATCATCAACTATATGGACTTTAATTTTTTTTGACATTTTACGAAGCTTTTTTAACTTCAATTGCCTGCAAATACTGGACTAATTTCGGGACATCAAGAATCAAGCCTACTTCCCCGCCGACTAATATTGTTGCTCCGCTTATCCATTCTACTTTTTTAAATATTCTGCCCAAGGGCTTAACTACGGTCTGGAACTCACCCAGTGCTTCATCAACTACAAAGCCCACTTTCTTGTCAGCATAATTGACAACAACAATGTTTTCCATTTCAGGAATATCGCCCTGCTCATTGAAAAAATCCCTTATCCTTATAAACGGTACTATTTCTCCTCTCAGATTTATGAAATCGCCGTTTTCATAGGTGATGAGTTCTTTTTTTGATTTGGAAATATTTGCACACTCGGAAACCATTGCAAGCGGAAGGACACAAAACAAAGCGCCTGCTTTAATAAGAAATCCGTCAATTATTGCCAGTGTAAGAGGAAGATATATTCGTACTGATGTGCCTTTGCCCTCTTTACTCTGAAGAGTTACAAAGCCTCTCAAAGATTCAATATTTTTCTTAACAACATCCATGCCGACACCCCGGCCGGAAATATCTGTTACCTTATCTGCGGTTGAAAACCCGGGAGAAAATATAAAATTAAATAAGTCATTATCTGTGATCAGAGGAACTTTTTCCGGAGTAATCATCCCTTTCTGCAGCGCCTTGGATAATATTTTTTCTTTATTAAGGCCGTTGCCGTCGTCTTTTATTTCGATTACAACATTTCCTGCCTCCTGATAAGCATTCAATATAACCCTGCCAACATCAGGTTTTCCTTTAAGAATCCTCTCTTCAGGAAGGTCAATTCCATGATCAACCGCATTTCTGACTAAGTGCATCAATGGATCATTTACTTTCTCTATAATTGTTTTATCAAGCTCGGTTTCTCCTCCATTCAATATCAGATCAACTTTTTTCCCTTTTTCTATACTTATATCGCGTACAATACGTTCAAACCGCTTGAAAGATTCACCTATCTGCACCATGCGGATATTCATGAATTTTTCCCTGACTTCGGATATCAGCCTAGACATCTGGGAAAATGTTTTATTTAATGCGCTGTCCCCAATATTATTCACAACCTGTCCGACATTTGCCGCTGAAATCACAAGTTCTCCAACAAGATTTACAAGATCATCAAGTTTAGATGTATCAATCCTCATGGATTTTTTGATATTTTCTTCTGCCTTTTTAATAGTTGCCTGTTTGTTGACTGCCGCCTCAACAACCGGTTTGGAAACCATTTGTTCATCAATAACTACCTCGCCGATACGTTTTATATTTTTCTCTTTCGCTAAAGTTTCCTGAAGTTTTAATGCTTCTTCCAGTTCTTTTTTTGTAAGAGATCCGATTTCAATTAAAATCTCGCCGAGATATCTGGGTTTCTCGGATAGTTCTTCAATCAGCTTTACATATTCGGCCAGATTGCTTCCGGGAGGCAGTATTCTGATTTTACAATCTTCCCTGATGAATTCAAATACCTCTTCTATTTTTTCTTTGGATGTATAGCCCATGAAACTTATCTCAAAACCGAGATAACAAAATTCAGGATCCATTTCATCCATTGAAGGTATCAAGTCTGTTATGGTTTTTATTTTAACTATTTTTCCCATTTGACCCAGATATGAAATAAAAGACTGAGGATCTAGTCCGTTTTTAAATACATTCTTACTGAATCGCAGAGATATGTGCCAGCATTCATTGATAACCTTTATATCACTTAATGATTCTTCCTTATCAATATCTTTAACATTTTCAGAATTTTTTTTCTCAGTTTTAAACATATAAGCATTCAACTGATTTATAAGACCGGCGGATTCATTCTTCAGCGCTGCGTCTATTTTCCCTGTTCTGTTAGCGTCAAAAAAATTAAGCATCTTCAGGATATGATCACGACAATTCAGTAAAAGACCGATCATATCGGGAACTACAGGAATTACATCGTTTCTGATATCATCTAGCATATCCTCAACAACATGTGAAAAATCACCGATATCGGCAAAGCCGAACATGCCGGCGGATCCCTTAATTGTATGCATAGCCCTGAAGATGGCCGGAATAGGTTCTCTGCTGGAAACATCCTTCTCAAGATCCAGAAGCCCGTTTTCCATATCATTCAGCAATTCCTTACTTTCTATAAAAAATGTATTTATTGCTTCTTCAAAATTATATTTTGCCGCTGCCATAATTGTACCCCGGTTTTATTTGTAAAATTTCCGCAATATTTCAATAAATAGACTAAAAAATAATCTACTCATCGCGAGATCATAGTGCCTCTCCATATAAATTGAAAATTCTGACAATTTCCTCTGACGGATTAGTAATTGAAAATATTTTATCTCTGCCATTTACTTCTTTTTTTAACATTGCAAGAAACTGGAAGCCCGCTGTATCCACATTACCCACTGCCGAGAGATCGACTTCAAAATTTTTAATATTTTCAAAATATTCAGAAAGCTGCCCCTTTAATTCTTTAACCGAATATATATTCAGATCGCCTTCCATTGCGAGTAAAACCTTATCTTTTAATTTCTTTTTTTCTGATACTTTCATTGATTCAAGGCTCCAATTTATAAAAATTATACGATCAAAGTCTTAACTGCTTTTATAAGCTGTTCAGGCTTAAAGGGCTTAACAATCCAGGCTTTAGCACCTAGTTCTTTTCCTTCGTTCTTCTTGTCTTCGCCGGCTTCGGTTGTGAGCATTATTATGGGAGTGAACTTGACAGAAGAGTAACTCTCGTTTGTCTTCATATTTCTAAGAAACTCGATGCCGTCCATTATCGGCATGTTGACGTCGCAAAGAATAAGATCAATCTTATCCGTACCTTTAAGTTTATCAAGAGCCTCCTGACCGTTTTTTGCTTCAACAACTTCATACCCTTCCTCCTGCAATGTGAAACCTACCGACATGCGGATAGCCTCTGTATCATCAACTATCATAATTTTTTTACCCATTTTGCTGCTCCTCTTTATAAAAGTCTTTATTATTAATTACATTATGTTCTTCCGGCGATAATATTTTATCCACATTTAATGAGATTATGGTTTTATCATCAAGCTGAAGCAAACCATCAATAAAATCTGAGTCTATCTTTGCGCTATAGTGCGGGGGATGCTGAATCTTACTGACCGGGAATTTTACTACATCAAATACCGAGTCAATAATAAGTCCTAGCAGCATTTTTTTAAGCTCAACTATTAATATAGGTGTCTTTTTATTATATTCTATTGTATCTAAACCGCACCTTTCTCTCATATCGATAACCGGGATAACGCTGCCTCTTAAATTAATAACGCCTTTCATAAAAGGTAATGTATTTGGAATATAAGACAGTTTTGTTATATTTATTATTTCATGTATTTTTATTATATCTATTCCATAAATTTCATTTCCGACAACAAGAGTAACAAATACATGTTCGTCGACGATCTCCTCATCTTCATCTTCCTGTGTTTTAAAATCGCGGTTAAAATCTAAACCGTCATCCTTTATCCCTTTTATCGTCGACAGTTTATCAAAATTAACATTTAATGACGACAACTCGCTAAGTTCATTAATATTTAATAGTTCTTTAATATTCAGCAATACCATAAATACATCGTTAATGTTTATAATTTTATCAATAAATTCCACGCGTATTTTTGTTCCGAATCCAGGCGCGTCTGTAATATTTTCTTCAAAAATATTTTCTACACCTTTTAAGGCATCTATCATTGCCCCAACAGTTATGCGTTCCTCTGAATCCGCGACTTCGGCAATTATTATACTGCTTCTGGGGCTAATAACGGTTTTCCTATTATATAGTCTCATTGAAATATCAATGACTGGTATTATCTGGCCGCGTAAATTTATCACTCCCAGAATTGATTCATGCACCATTGGGATCCGGGTTAGATGGCTGATCTGACTGTATTCAATAACTTCCCTCACCTGACCTATATCCAATCCGTATGTATCGTTTCCGACAACAAAACGAAGGTACTTGCTTTTTACTTTGTTTTCTTCGATTACTGATGTATTATTCATATAATTACCAATTATTAATATTTTTTATTCTTTGTTTACAGAATATATCATTTCTTGCCGAATGAATTAAAATTAAACCATTTTCTTAATTCTACCATCTATCTTTAAAAAAATCAAAAAAAAATTTTTTTTTATAAAAAAACTATTTATCAAGATTGTTACAAATTTATTATTTCAATAAAAATCTTTTGACTTTTTATCGAGAACTATATAAAATTTTATACTACTTAAATTATTATTATATTTATTCCTGAAGAGAATAATGAGAACATTCGATATGAAAAATATTACCCTTAAACTTATAACTTTAAAAATCGCATTTTTTCTAATTGCAATTTATTCATATGAACAAGCAGATAAATATGATACAGGATTTCATCTGGTGGGACAATGCCTATGGGCGAACACAGACAAACATCAGGACGAATGGGGTAAATGCATAAGCGGAAACTGTGTCGACGCCTTTGGTGTTTACGCCACACCGTTTGGCAGGTACGAAGGTGAATTCAAGAACAGCAAAAGAAACGGCACAGGTACTTTCACATGGAATGAAGGAGAAAAATATACCGGCCAATGGAAAGACGACACGATGCATGGTCAGGGCATATACACATGGCCGAACGGCAATAAATTTGAAGGCGAATGGATAAACAATCAAAAGGACGGAACAGGCGAACTGATTTGGTCAAATGGAGATAAATATGCCGGCCAATGGAAAAACAATGAAATCCACGGACAGGGGACATATATCTGGGCAAATGGAATAAAGTATGAAGGAGAATGGAATAAAGGCATTAAGAATGATTATGGAACAATTACATGGCCAAATGGCGATAAATATACAGGTTCATTAAAAGAAAATACAATGCACGGCCCGGGAGCAATGGAATGGAGCAACGGGAATAAATATACCGGCGGCTGGGTTAATGGAAAGAGAAGCGGGTCAGGTACCTTTATATGGGCAAACGGGGATAAATATACCGGCCAGTTTGAAAACAACCAAATGCACGGCAGCGGAACATTTATTTACGCCAATGGAGCAATTAAAAAAGGCAATTGGCAAAATGACAAATATATTGAAACCGAAAAATGATTGATTAAATATCATTAATTATTGCTTTATACCATATAAATAACTTCCAGGAAATTAAATTGAAAAAATACCGTTCAATTTTTTTATAGTTTATTCAGGACCTGTCCCCGCTGGCTGAGCATGGCGGATTGCTAATAAGGAGAAATAATAACACGATGTGTGGAATCATAGGCTATGTGGGAGAAAGACCGGCTGCTGAATTAATTCTAAACGGCCTTAAAAGATTGGAATACAGGGGTTACGATTCATCGGGAATAGCGCTGGTAAATAGCGACCTCTATTTACAGAAAAAAATCGGAAAAATTGCTGAACTGGAATCCTCGTTTGATGCTTCAAAATTAAAAAAATACTGCACCGGTATAGGACATACCAGATGGGCTACACATGGAGCGCCCTCGGATATAAATGCCCATCCTCATACAGACTGTAATGATGAAATCGCAATCGCTCATAATGGAATCATCGAAAATTACAGCTCAATAAAAAAAATGCTTATTGAACATAAGCATAAAATTAAAAGTGAAACAGATACTGAAGTAATAGTCCATCTGATCGAATTCTTTTATCAAAAATATTCATTGCTTGATTCAGTATTAAAAGCACTCGCCGAGCTTGAGGGCACCTACGGCATAGTTGTAATATCAAAAAAGGAACCTCATAAAATAATCGCTGCAAAAAAAGGAAGCCCGCTAATTCTTGGTATTGGAGATCATGAAATGATCTTAGCTTCCGATGCTAGCGCTATCATTGAACATACTCATAAAGTCATATACTTTGAAGATAATGAAGTCATAGAACTTGAAAAAGATTCATTTAAAACATATAACCTGGAAAAGAAAAATATTGAAAAAAAAATCGAAGATGTTGAATGGGATATTAAATCAATTGAAAAGCAGGGCTATGCACACTTTATGCTTAAAGAAATCTTTGAGCAGCCTGAAACAATTACCAACGCCTTTAGAGGAAGGATACTCCCTGATACCGGATCTATCAGACTGGATGGCCTTAATTTAACTGAAGACGATCTTAACAATATTGATCGTATTACTTTTATTGCCTGCGGCACTTCGTGGCATGCCGGGCTTATAGGCGAATATCTTATCGAAGAATATGCGCGGATACCTGTTGAAGTAGAATATGCTTCCGAGTTCCGATACAGAAAACCGATCCTGCGGAAAGGCGAGCTTGCTATTGTGATCAGCCAGTCGGGAGAAACTGCGGACACACTCGCCGGACTTATAGAAGCAAAAACACTCGGCGTAAAGGTGCTTGGAATAACCAATGTTGTAGGCAGCACCATAGCGCGGGAAACCGACGGCGGCATGTACATCCACGCCGGTCCGGAAATCGGAGTTGCCTCCACAAAAGCTTTTACATCACAGGTAACCGTTCTTATTTTACTGACATTGATGCTGGCAAGAAGAAGGGAGAAAACGGCTGAGGAAACAAAGGAATACATACGTCACCTAAAAGAAATTCCGGAAAAAGTTAAAAGCATTCTTAAAAACGAAAACCTTATAAGGGAAATAGCTGAACAGTTTAAAAACAACACAAATTTTCTTTACCTTGGACGCGGCATACAGTTCCCGGTTGCCCTGGAAGGAGCTTTAAAGCTGAAAGAAATTTCATATGTCCATGCAGAAGGATACCCTGCAGCAGAAATGAAACACGGACCCATCGCGCTAATCGATGAAAATATGCCTGTAGTCATTATAGCTCCGCGAGACGAAGTATACTCAAAAATTATCAGCAACATGGAAGAGATAAAAGCCCGTAACGGCAGAATTATTGCAATTGCTTTTGAAGGCGACGAAGAGGTTAAAAAGTATTCGGATCATGTTATCTACGTTCCGGGAGTCAGAAAAATGTTTACACCTCTCATTACAGCAATCCCGCTTCAGCTTCTGGCATATCATATAGCAGTACTCAGAGGATGCGATGTAGACCAGCCGCGGAACCTTGCTAAAAGCGTCACAGTGGAATAAAGCGGTGATCAGGAGGAGCCTAATATCAATTGTACCGAAATTCAATTTTTTCATGCAGGTTTCATAATTTATTATGAGACATTAAAATATTAAAAAACAATTTTTTTACTCTTTATGTTTATTAATGATTGGTCCCAGCCCATCGGGCGGAGCGGATTACCAAAATAAAATATTTGACATCAATAATCTGTTTTATTAATTGTAAAAAACCTTATTTAAGGCGGTGATAAATGGGAAAGATTTCGCCATCTATTCTTTCCGCGGATTTCAGCAGGCTCGGGGAAGAAATAAATGCTGTCGAAAAAGCAGGAGCTGATTATATTCATATTGATGTAATGGACGGACTTTTTGTGCCGAACATATCTATTGGCCCATTAATTGTAAAAACAGTTAAAAAAATCACGAGCCTGCCTCTGGATGTTCATCTTATGATCATTGATCCGGATAAATATATAGACGAATTTATCGATGCCGGAAGCGATATCCTGACTGTTCATGTTGAAGCCGCAACTCATCTTCACCGCACTATTACTCATATAAAGGAACGAGGGATAAGGGCGGGTGTCTCCTTAAACCCTTCAACCCCCTTGTCCTCTCTTGATTACATTTTAGAATATGTGGATATGGTTTTAATAATGAGCGTCAATCCCGGCTTCGGCGGACAAAAATTCATTGAAAGTATTATTCCGAAAATCGAGAGCCTGCGTGCCATGATAGATAAAAATAATCTCGAAACAGAGCTCAACGTTGACGGCGGGATTAATATCGATAACATTGAAAATGTTGCCGCTGCCGGAGCAACCGTCTTTGTGGCAGGTTCGGGTATTTACGGAACTACGGATTATAAAGAAACAATAAGCTTGATGAAAGACCTGATTAGAAAAGCCAACCAGATGATGGCCTGAAAGCAATTATGTTAGAATTATTCAATACTATGTCCAGGTCCAAAGAAGTTTTTAAACCAATTGACCCGAAAATAATTAAAATGTTCGCATGCGGACCTTCAATATATCAGCGTCCGCATATCGGGAACTACAGGACATTTCTTTATGAAGACATTCTGATAAAATATCTGGAATATTCCGGATATAAAGTCAGACATACTACAATATTAACCGACATCGAAAATAAATCAATAAGCGAGGCAAAAAAAAAGAATCAGAAAGTCAACCGCCTGACAAGCACTGCTGCAAAATTTTTTTTTAAAGAAGCGAAGTTATTACAAATCAAACTCCCGGATCCTGTTCCCCGCTCATCAACAAGTATAGACCAGTCAGTATTACTAATAAAAAAATTACTGGATTCAGGCTATGCCTACATTCATAAAGGAGATATATTTTTTGATGCGCTTAATTTTAAAGAATTCGGAAAATTATTCAGACTTGACATGAGCCGATGGCCGGAAAAAAAAGTGCGTTTTAGAAAGGATACGTACAACGGCAGGCGGTGGAATCTCGGAGACTTTATTTTATGGCACGGATATAAAGACGGAGATTTGGCAACATGGGATACAAAGATCGGCAAAGGATGGCCGTCATGGAACATACAGGATCCTGCAGTTATTACAAAACACCTGGGATACGGGATAGATATAAATTGCGGAGGCATTGACAATATTTACAGACATCATGATTATACTATAGCAATTGTTGAGTCAGTCTCAAAAAAACCATACGCTAATTACTATCTGCATGGTGAACATCTTATTGTAAACGGCAAATCGATGTCTAAGAGCAGAGGAAATATAATGTATCCGGAGGCTTTGCTGAAAAAACACTGCCTGCCTTATCATTTAAGATTTTTTCTTCTTTACAGGCATTATAGAAAAAAATTAAATTTTACTGATCAAAAATTTAAGAACAGCTGCGACTACATTGATTTAATCAGAAAAACAATATCCGGTTTATTGACCCATAAAGATCGATCTGCAGAATCTCATCCCGAAGCTGCTATGCTGATAAACAGAATTAAAACTGAATTTGAGAAAAATATGAATAATGATCTTGAATTCGGGATTGCTGTCGACACAATATTTTCGATCCTGAAGAAATTAGAAATTTTACAGGATAAAAACGAATTCGGATTAAAGGATATTCCCAAACTTAAAGGGATTCTGCAAAGAATAAATGCGGTTACTGGGGTTCTTTTTTAATATTCAGGAAAGCCTTCCCGGACTGAGCATTTTAAAGAAAATCTCTAATTGCTCACTTGTGAAAAATTAGGAGACAGGCCATTAAATATATTCCTTCTGTCAAATACTGTTCCTTCCCTAATCCTTCTGTCGGATACTCGTCTGTCATTGTTTCTTCTGTCTGAGCCTCTTCTGTTTTCACATCTTCTCTCTCCCGCTCTCCTGCTAGAGATTCTTCTGTCATCAATAGCTCTCTCCGGCAACCTTTTATTGTTTCTATGAAGTAAGGCAATTGAGACAAGAGCTACAATGAAGAATAAGAAGGAAATTACAAAAAAAACAATTATAATTGATTTAACATTATCCATAAACATTCCGTTTGAAAAATTCTTCGGCGCTGTCTTAGTATATTATCGTAATATTTTAATTATTTGTCAATATTTTATTGATAAATAATATAATATATTTATAAAAAATTTGTTTACTACTTTTATTAGTAATATCTTATAGAGTAAATTTTGCTTTTTAAATAAAGCATATTGCTTAGTATTAACTCAAAAAATTAAAAATGCAGGGATAAGTTTGAAAAAAATGCATATATCAATATACGATACAACCCTTAGAGACGGAGCACAGACTGTGGGAATTTCCTTCTCTGTCCGGGATAAACTGCGCATATCAGAAGAACTGGATAAGCTAAGGATAGATTATATAGAAGGCGGATGGCCCGGATCCAATCCCAAGGATGATCTCTTTTTTAAGGAAGTAAAAAAACTTAAATTAAAACATTCAAAAACAGCTGCTTTCGGTTCCACCAAGCATCATCAGAAAGCGTCTTATCAGGAAGATGAACTTTTGCAGGCACTGATAAGATCAGAAGCGGATGTCTTTACTATTGTTGCAAAAACTTCTGAATTTCAGGTTACAAAAGCGCTGAATATTTCGCTTGAAGATAATCTTGAAATAATTTACGGTACAATTGCGTATTTAAAAGACAAAGGGCTTGTAGTTTTTCTGGATGCGGAACATTTCTTTGACGGCTGTAAAGCTAATATGGATTATTCATTGAGTACGTTAATTAAAGCAAAGGAAGCAGGTGCGGATATGCTATTCCTGTGCGACACAAATGGCGGCACTCTTCCGCATGAAATTACAAACATTGTCGGACGCGTTAAAAAAGAAATCAATGCGCCGTTAGGCGTACATTTTCATAACGATTCAGGACTTGCTGTTGCAAATTCCATTGCCGCAATTGAATCCGGGGCGATTTCAGTGCAGGGAACAATTAATGGATTAGGGGAAAGATGCGGAAACGCTGACCTTACAACTTTTATTCCAAATATTGTCCTGAAGATGGACTACGAGTGCCATGCAGGAGAAGCACTCACCCATCTGACAGAAGTAAGCAGATTTGTAAGCGAGACTGCAAATTTAGCTCATAACGAAAGAGCCCCATATGTGGGAAGCCATTCCTTTTCAACAAAAGCCGGCCTACATGTTTCTGCAATTGCCAAAGATACGCGTACTTATGAACATGTGGAACCCGAATCAGTGGGAAACAAAAGAATGATACTCATTTCCGAGCTTGGCGGCAAGAGCAACATTATATTTAAAGCAAAAGAAATGGGAATCGACTTAAAAGGGGAAGAAAGCATAAGCAAAGATTTACTTAAAAAAGTAAAAGAACTGGAGGATCATGGATTTCAATTTGAGTCGGCAGAGGGTTCATTTGAACTATTGATAAGAAGCTCAACCGGGGACTATATCCCGTTTTTCAATCTTAAGGGATTCAGGGTCATTACAGAAAAGAAAGAAGACAACAGAGTTACCTGTGAAGCCAGCATTAAAGTTGAAGTGAACGGCAAAGAGGAGCATACTGCCTCTAACGGAGACGGGCCCATAGAAGCTCTGGATAATGCCTTAAGAAAAGCCCTAGAGAAATTTTATCCCGATATAAAAAAACTTAAACTGACTGATTACAAAGTCAGAGTCCTGGATGAAAAAGCCGGCACAGGAGCGCCTGTCAGGGTATTAATAGAACAGAAAGATGAGCATAATCAGTGGGGCACAGTTGGTGTATCGACTAACATAATAGAAGCTTCATGGCAGGCACTTGTTGATGGCATAGAATATATGCTGTTTAAAAGAAAATAAAGATGCGTTTCCTTCATCCATCATATACGCTAACGCGCGTGGCAGTTTAACAAGTCTTTATCTATTGTTTAATAAAAATATTTACGCATGAGACACATTTATATGGATGACAGACCTATAGGTATTTTTGACTCAGGGGTCGGAGGACTTAGTGTATGCAAAGCAATAAAAGACGCTATGCCCGATGAGCACATTATTTATTTTGGAGATACAAACCGTTTTCCATACGGAACAAAAGCAATCGAAACAGTCATAAGATACTCAAAAGAAATCACCGCATATTTAATTTCAAAGAACGTTAAAATGATTGTCGTTGCATGCAATACCGCGTCTGCGGCAGCGCTTGATATTCTACAAAAAGAGAACAGCATACCGGTAATCGGAGTGATCGGTGCAGGAGCAAGAGCTGCATGCAGGAAAACATCTGGAAATAAAATAGGTGTAATTGCGACAAGGGCAACAGTAGCAAGTGAATCGTATATCAAAGCGATAAAAGAGATATTACCGGATGCAGAGGTAATTCAACAGCAGGCGAGCGTTTTTGTCTCATTGGTGGAAGAAGGCTGGACTGATGATGATATTGTAAGGTTTGCTGTAAAAAAATATATTAACAATATGTATGCAATCGGTGTAAGAACTCTAATACTCGGATGTACTCATTTTCCTTTATTAAAAAAAGCAATCAATGATGTATTTCCGGAACTTTCTTTAATAGATACCGGAGAAGAGATTGCACTTGAAGTAAAAAAAATTTTAATAAAAAAAAATATTGAAAATTCCGGCACCAAGGGGAAAATAACTCTTTATGCATCCGATATAACAGATACTATTGAGCGGCTTAAGGATATGTTCTTCGGAAGTGATTCAAATAAAATAAACAAACTGATAATTGACGGGGACAAATAATAAATGTTTTGAATTTTAAATTCAATTTATTCTCAATTTGTCATTTATACAGCAGGGAAAAATTTCTTCTTTATGTCTAAATGACTGTTAACGTTTGCGGCAAATCTATTTATATTTAAAGGATCTGTAACAATGAAAAATATTATTAAAATATTTCTTATAACATTTATTTTTTTAAATTACACTCCGGGCCATTCATGGGATGTATACGATAGAGTAATAGCCACAGTAAATGAAACGCCAATAATTGAAAGCGAAGTTTTACTTAAATTTGAACGTTTGAAGACTCAAAAAAAAATACATCCTAAAATGATTCTAAATGAAAAAAGCAGGCTTCTGGATAAATTTATAGAAGAAGCAATTGTGGAACAAACTGCAAGAAATGAATCGATAATTGTCAGCCAGGAAAAAATTGACAACCAGATAAAAAAAGTAATGGAGCGTATGGAGATTAAATCAATCGATCATTTTAAGAAAGAAATTGAAAAATCGGAAAAGATACCTTTCGAAGAATACAGGGAAGAAATGAAAAAATCGATTATGACCGAGCAGATAATGTCAATAGCAATCGGCATTACGCCTCCATCAATAAAAGAAGCCGAAGACTGGTATAAAAAAAATAAGGGAAAAATGGGATTTGAACTTAATATGCAGCATATAATGATTAAACTGCAAAATGACTCCTTTACTGAAAATAAAAGAATTAATACAATAGCAAATGAAATAGTAGCTAAACTAAGAAGCGGACAATCATTTGAACGGCTGGCTAAGGAATTCTCCGAGGATCCGGCTACAAAAAACAGCGGAGGCAACATGGGCTGGATTGCTTTGTCCAATCTTGCAAAAAATGACTATATACTGGCTGACAACGTATACAAAGAATTTATCATAGGCAAACGAAAATTATCGATTGTAAAATCGAATACAGGCTATCATGTTATTAAATACAACGGCAGGCGTCAAACATCGTTTGAGGCCGTGAAAGATGATATCTTCAATCTTCTTTATCAGAAAAACATGGCGGAACAGTTTAAAAAATGGGTGCTGCAGAAAAGATCGCAGTCGGACATAAAAATATATATGCAGGAATACATTAAAGAAAAGGTCAGCAGTTAAGGCAGGAGGCGTCTTTGAAAATAAGCGCATTATTATACATCGATGATAATCTTACAGACGATGATTTAACATTCGAAGGACAATATCTTCCGTCAGAGCTAAAAAACAGACTGCTGTCCAAAGAAATAATTAATGAAGTAAAATACAGTGCAACAGGCTCATATTCCGGCAATCTCTCCGGAGAGAAAATTTTTATAAGACAGGATAAAGATGATGTATCATTCTGGAAGAAACTCTTTTTCGAATTAAGAGTTGACCATATTGTTAAAATATTCTGCGATTCGCCTTTTCTTGACATGGATATCATTGCCGATATGATCAATACGCATACGAAATATCTCGCTGAATTCACATACTCCGAAAACCTGCCTTCAGGATTCTCCTGCGAAATAATATCAAAGGAATTGATCGATGCAATACCGGACACAGACGAAAAAACACTGCCGCTCTCTCAGGTAATCAAATCCAACATAAACAAGTTCGATGTTGAATTATATTACAAAGAACCTGATATTAGAAATAAGCGTCTTGGTTTCAGGACAGGAAATCCAAGAGAAAAACAGATATTAATAAACATTTTCAATAAGGCAGGCTGTATACCTAAATATTCTGAAGTGAAAAATATTATTGACAGAAATCCTGACGTTCTTTACCTGAGTCCATCCTATGTTGAAATAGAGCTTACGGGTAAATGCGCGCTTGACTGCGTATTCTGCTTCAGAAAGACTCTGAAAAAAGAACATGGAGATATGGATACCGGTCTTTTTAGAAAGATCCTGCGGGACATGAACTATTTCAAGCTGCCGTATTCCGTCTGCTTCGGCGGTTCCGGCGAGCCTTTGATGCATAATAATTTTTTTGAGATTTTAGACATGGCCCGCAATGAAAACCTGATTGAAAATATTATTATAGAAACGAACGGAATACTTGCCGGCAGCAATTATAACAATTATCTTGTATCTATGAACGATAAACGCCTGAAAACCATATTCAATATAAACGGAATGGACAGGGAAAGCTACAAAGCGGTTCATAACGGGGATTTCTTTGATACTGTATTCCGGAATATTACATCTATAAAAGAGGCGTCTCATTTTGATGATAGTATTTATATTCAAATTATGAAAATTAATGAAACAGAACAGTTTATTGACAGATTTTATGATTTTTGGGAAAAATATAAAATCCAGATAATTCTGCAGAAACAAAATACATTTCTCAACAGGATCGAAGACAGATCATATTCTGATCTTTCTCCGCTGGAAAGGACTCCATGCTGGCACCTTCAGAGAGATTTTAATATTTTATCGGATGGCAGCGCGATGTTCTGCAAACAGGATGTTGACGGCAATTTTGCCCGTGGAAACCTGAACAAAGATTCGATCTCGCAGATATTTGAAAAATCAAAAAACACCTTTCTAAACGACTACAAAAAAAATTTCAGTACCAGCCCGGACTGCGCCTCATGCAGCGAATGGTACACATTCAATCTATAGGAAATAACTCCGAAAATTTCATAGCTATATACAAGAGGCAGGGATGACACTTAACGGTAAAGTCAACGGCCGTAAAATTAAGCCGATGGTGACTGCAATAATTCAGGCAAGGATGCTTTCAAAAAGGCTTCCGGGTAAAGCCTTGATGCTTTTAGCCGGAAAACCGATTCTATATCATGTAATCGAACGAACTAAAGCCATTGAGCATGTCGATAGAGTAGTGCTTGCTACAGGCATGGGCGAAGAAAATGTTCCGCTTATAGAACTTGCTTCAGCTATGGAAATTGAAACATACGCAGGTTCGCCTGAAAACGTTCTTGAAAGATATTACATGGCATCGGAAAAATTCGGCGGCGAATATATTGTCCGCGTGACCGGGGATAATCCATTTACAGATGTTGAGTATGCTTCAATGATTGTTGATATTGCGCTTGAAGCAAAACCGGATCTTTGCGCTCTTAACAATCTGCCTCTTGGCACCGCTGTCGAGGTAATTAAAAAAGAAGCCCTGGATCAGGCATATGAGATGAGCAATGAGTCTTATCATTTCGAACATGTGACTCCTTTCATAAAAGAGCATCCTGAATTATTCTCAATTGAACGGCCGCCTGCAAAAATAAAAAAGGTAGCCGGTAAAATAAGGTTAACTGTTGACACACCTGAAGATTATGAATTAGCCGGTATATTATACAATAATCTTTACAGTGGTGTTCCATTCCCGCTCTCCGAAATTCTGGATTATGTAAAGGAACATCCTGAAATAATAAAAATAAACAGCAGGATAAAACAGACTCTTGTTCCTAACGCGTCGAAATAATTTCTGTATCGCGATAAAGACCTCTGCCGGCGATTCTCTCGGTACTGGACATATGCAGAGAATGACTTCGCTTCTCTGGTTCCTCAATGAATGCAAAAGCATAAAAACATACCTCATATCGGATACAATCCCGGATTCATTCCCGTCTGAACTGAGAAAGCATTATAATGCTGATTTTGATTTCCAGCCAGATATCATTATCCGGGATATGCGTGACTCTGCAGAAGATGAAATCGCACGGCTGCAGAAAATAGCGCCCGTGTTTGTTGTTGACGACAACGGCCCCGGCAGAAACGCCGCACATCACGCAATTGATATTCTTCCCAATCCTGATGCATGCAACGGGAAATTCAATAGCAGTATTTTTCTTTACGGTTATAATTTTCTTAGCGCGTTGGATGGGCTTAAAGATAAAATCATAAAAAAAGAACTGGATTTCGCTATTTACCCGGGAAACGCCGCAAGCAAAGAATACATGGACTTTTTAATATCCCTGCTTCCGGAAAAATCAAATTATGCGATGCTTAACGGCAGAGATTCCTATGTAAATAAAGAAGGGAAAACCTATTCTATTAAAGAGTCACTATATGCTGAAACAATTCTATCTTCAAAAACAGTAATCTCTCATTTCGGGATTACATTGTACGAAGCTTTGATTGCATATTGCAGAATCATTTCCATCAATCCCACACCATACCATTCTCTCCTGGCTGACATGGCAAAGGACTATCTTCATCTTATTAATCTTGGCGAGCACGTGAATCTAAATCCCGAAGGAGCAAGGATGCTGATAACAAAAACGGCGCAAACGGCGTTATGCAGTGAGCTCAATGCCGCGGATGTACGCTTAAAAATAATGGATGGACTTAAAAATTTCTGCGAAATGCTATTCAGTCTGATTTAATTTTTAAAGGCAGCAAAACGAGTTTGTGAATTGTCTCTTCCGCATCGATTCCAATAAATTCACTGGAATTGTTAAAATTTCCGGAATATTCGGAATCAGGATCAAGAGATTGCGGTACCGGAAGTGAAAAAAAAGAAAGCTGCAAATCCAGATAAAATATGCCGCTTAGAACCGATATATTCGCAGGTGCTAATAAATTAACAGCGCTGACTCCGCCCTTCATAACTGTTGAATTTCCACCCGCGATTCCAACATCTGCGAACTTTTCCATTCTTTTTGAAAAAAACGACTGTCTTCTCAACGGAATATTTAAATGCCTTTTATGAACAGCGCCCCATCTCCAGTTCTCCATTTCCGGACCGCGCTCTCTGTTTAAAAGTTTAAGAGTTTTTAAAAACGCTCTATCAAAAATATTATCCCTGTTTTCAACAGAATCTTTAGTGGTAATATCATCGAATAATTTTGAGTTCCCGTGCAGAATCATGTCATAAAATTTATCAACTAAATAATCATAATTTTCCATTAAAATGCTTGTAGAATTACCCATTTCATCATGTATGGTTTCTTCTATCATATTGATGAGAATAGTGTTAAATATTGTAGCTGCTACAGATTCGGTATCCATATTATAATTCCAGTTGCTGAAATAAATCCTTGTAAGTTTTGCGGACGGGATCGGGGCCTGCTCCAGAACAGGCATAAAAACAGGCACAAATCGTTCGGCAATTGTCGAGTGAGTGTCTTTTAATGAGGCGGCAATATCTTTAGGATAAAGGAAATCTTCTCTTTCAATAAGGAATTTAAACCTGAGGTATCTATTTTCATCGCTGATGGCGCGATCAGCGATTACCCCGGGCATTTCATTAAAAATTTTACTCCCAATGATAACATTACTTACGATTGATTTAGTTGTATATGCGGAAAGGTCAACAATAACATCTGAGAAAACACTGCTGTTGATGAAAATTTTCTTCAGATTCTTTTGAAATATCCTGCCGGAATATACACAAGTTGCGTCCTCATTTGAAGTAAATAAATATTGTTTTGGCAATGAATGGATATATCTTACGGCGTTTTTTGCTTTTACTATAGAATCTGACAGCGGTATATCAAAGAGCGTTTTAATGTAAGACTCATCCGGATAAAGTGAATTGATACTTATACAAAGATATTCATCATCTTTTTCACTCAAATCGCTTATTACAGGCCCGATATCACTGGCTCTGACCGGATATCTTAATTCATGCGCATTTCTCTTTTCTGAGTTTGTAAAAATATTTTCATTTACGACAGCAAAGTCTTTCCAAATACCGTTTCTATAATACTGTTGTACGCGGTTTGCGAATCTGGTCTTTTCAACATAAAAATCCTGTGTTTCAACATTTATATTAAATCCAAAAAAAGATATGTCCCTGTTTCTTCCAAAAAATATAAATGGCAAACCAGAAGCTGTAACTCCTTCAATCTTTTTGTTAATATTATCTCCGGAACTTATAGTAATACTTACGGGATACCATCTTGGATAAACGCTCATTTCCCCATCCAGGGTAAAACCTGAAACCGATTTGCCGTCCCCCATATTTTCGCCGCTTATATAAAACGCGAAGCCGCTCTGGAAGTGCCCAACCCGTTCTCTGATCTCATTCCTTATTTTAAGAAGAAGGCTTATGAGGTTTTTTTCTTCATCTGAATACCGGTACATAAAATCTTCCGGAATAATGTCTCTCAGCATTCGGGGATCAAATTTATTTAATAACGGGAATATGAGCTTTTTATTATTAAGAAATGAGTCACACCATTCATACATAAGTAAAATTGAAACCGCATCTTTCACTGTCCAGTCTAAAGACGATATTCCCTTAGAAAGGCCGCTGATGTTAATTTCCTTCTTTGCTTCGTTAATCCCTTTAATATAAGAGTCGAAATATTCAATGTACGGGCCTTTCAGTCTGGTTACGATTGTTTCCGCTTTTCTTGCAAAGCCTATCGTTAATGAGAGCTTATCCAATAAATGCCCCCTGCTGCCGATCAGCCCGGTTAATCTGCCACCTGCTATTGCTCTGAAGTATTCCAGAAGAGGAAGCCTGTCCCTGCCATGAAGAAATCCGACTGCAAAATACGCATCATTCAGACTGCCTGCTTTTACAAACGGTATGCCGTTTTGATCCCTCTCGATTATTATTTCAGAATCAACAGCAGCATAAATTTTTCCTTCATAAGAAGTGGATTTAATCAATAAAATATAAATCAGGCCGATGATAATTATAATCGCTACAGCCGGAATATAAATAAAATATTTATTTGATATTTTCATAAATATACCTGCTGGACAGGATCACTCATCTATAATATCTATGCTCGCGTTTACAATCTCAATTTTAGTGTAAGTCTCATCAAGCAAAGTAAAAAATCTGCTGAAATCTCCTTTTATATCGATCTTTGTTTTGCCTCTCTTCAGCTTTGATATTGTCTTAATATCTTCTTCCGGGAATATGTCGTCAGTACCGGAATAAATATAGCAGTCTATATCCCCTTTCGTGGTCGGAACTGTAACTAATACACAAAATCTATAATCAACATTAGTTGAAGGAATAATATCCTTTACTAAAATGCCGTCAATGTGTACCCGCGATTTTTTAAGTTCCTGCATTCCTTTAAACATGAAGGCCGGATTATCCTTTTTATCCATTTCTTCTTTCTTATCAATTGTTTCCTGCACTGTATATTTCGATTTTAATATATTTTTAACATAGGTTACACTGCCGCAGGAACTTAAAAATACAGCAAATGATAAGGCTAATACGGCTTTTTTCATACTCGATCTCCCTGGATATTTATTTTATATCATCAACGTTTTTCTTGATTTTGTCAAATATTCTTTAAAATAATTATTTTCTGCTTTGATCTTTTAAATCAGGCTCAAATATAACTTTCAGACTTTTCCCGTTATACTCCACAGGGAAGCGGTAGCCCTTAAATCTGCCTTCCAGATTTTTCGCGTACTTGCTCTGGGGATAAAAATGATATAGCTTTGCGTAATAATAATCTGAGTTTACTTTATCGGCAATCAAATTAAATCCCTTTGCAATATTCCATATTACTCTACCGGCATCCGGATCAGTAAGCCCCATGGAATATGCGGATAATAACATTTTAAGCCCTTCTTTCTGCTTTACTTTAGTATTTAAAAACTTAATACCTTCTGATATCAGCCTGTCGTAATCCCCTTTTTTTATTTCTATAGTAAATCCTGCAGAATAGATCATGCTGCTCTGATTGCGCTGATTCTTAAAAGAAAATTTTATGCTGTGCCCGCCCGGGTAAAGTCTTTTCCCGTAATCTATAAAATACAGATCGTCTGCCGCTGCTCTGCATTTGACAGGGACGCCGTCCAGTGCGGCGTTAACAGACTCTTTGATTATGCCTGCACGTTCGAGTCCGCTGTTAACTTTTAGCGCAATTACCGGATCTGCGTCTTTGATTAAATTATAAAGGTAAGAGCTGTTGTCCGGTTGCGACGAAATCAGCACTTCCGCTTTAGGAAGCCCCCTTTCAATAAACCGCGACACTGCGATAAAATATGCTTCCGCTTCCGCCTGATTATAATGTATGTCGTTAAGCCTCTTCGCATGCTGTTCATCGGAGAAGAAACCGGCCTCTCCTATCGCTCCGGGGCAGGTGTATCTTGTTTCGCGTAAAATCATTGTGCCTGTCTCTTTATATACAGAGAAATCGGAAATTACCGCTCCCTTTGCATCCATAAGCTTATTAAACTCGTCGAGAAGAAGCTCCGCAAATGCGAAGCTCATGGGATTAACCTTTCTGTTGCCCCATATCAGCACTGACGGATGATTAACATTGTCCATGGGTCTGGGCGAACCGTCATGATGCAGACTTATTAAAAGATCGGGCTGAAAATCATTAACCATATCAACGCGGTCCCTTAATGGAATATCTTCATCCTTTTCCCTGCTGTAATAAACAAGCGCACCAGCTTTCTCCAGCATGTCTCCGAGAATCATTCCTACCCGGAGATTCACTTCTTCTTCAGTGATTCCTCCCGGCCCTATCCTGAAGCGGTCGGATGTTCCCTTCCCACCGTGCCCGGGATCGACAAATATTTTTTTCCCTTTCAGCCAATCATGGCCGGCAGGCTTAATGTCGCCTTCATACTCGTATAAATTATATATCCGGAAATTTAAAATTTTAAATTTACTGCATGATATGCTGAATGGGAATAATATTATAAAAACCAAGATAAAAATAAATTTTTTATTTATCATAAAAGTACTTCCATTAAAACAATGTCATCAGGCTTGTAGAAAATTTTTAATGTCATTTTAACCAAAGAAAAAAATCTTAAAATGACAGGGGGATTTCCCGTCACTTCGATCCCCGAAATGGCAATTTTGCAGCAAGCCTATTCTGTAATTGCCGCACCATGCAGTTAGTCAGAAGCCCTGATGGGCCCATCTGCTCTTCCTTCGATGAATTGCCGTATATAATGATTATCTGATTTTTTTATTTCATCCGGTGATCCGGAAAAAATTATCTTTCCTTCAAACAGCATGGCTATTCTGTCTGATACTTTATAAGCAGAATCCATATTATGTGTCACCACGACAGACGTGACCCCAAAGCTGTCACGCATTCTGATAATGAGATCGTCAACTGCGCCTGCGGTGATGGGATCAACACCGGTAGTCGGCTCATCGTAAAGCATGATTTCCGGCTTAAGCGCCAGGCTTCTTGCAAGGCCTGCCCTCTTCTGCATTCCGCCCGAAAGCTCATGCGGATACTTATCGTCAACACCGCGAAGCCCTACCTGTTCCAGCATCTCAGTAACAGTCTCCCTTACTTCCTTCTCAGGCGTTTTAATTCTCCGCAAACCGAACGCTACATTATCAAAAATATTCATTGAGTCAAAAAGAGCAGCACCCTGAAAAAGCACGCCGAATTTATATCCAATATCAATTCTTGTTGACTCTTCAGCCCCGGTATATTTTATATTATCGACAAATATTTCTCCGCTGTCCGGCTTTAAAAGGCCGATCAGATGCTTTAGGATTACCGATTTTCCTGATCCGCTTTGCCCGATTATGGAAAATATTTCACCTGTATTTACTGCAAAGCTTGCCCCGCAAAGCACTTCTTTGCCGGAAAAGGATTTTCTAAGGCCGATTATTTCAATTTTTTCGTTCACTAAAATACACCACAACTGTTATTTACAGATATTAAGGGGGAAAAATTTTTGTACAATTATAATCCTTTTATATACTCCCAAACATTATATGTCAACAAATACGGCAGCAAATTTCTATTTCCGCTTTTACCGCGAGTGTTTTCCGGATTACACTCTGTATTTTACAAATTACACTGTTTATTCCCTGTTTCACAATGCGTATTTCTCATATTATCCCGCTTTGTTCCTGTTTTACCATGCGTGTTTCATAAATTACAGAGCATGTTTCATCTGTCACCCTTCCTACTTTCTGCATAACTGCGCCTGTTTCCTGAATCACACTGTCTATTATAAACATTACAATGCATATTTCATCTTTCACCGGGCTTATTGCAAGTCTCACTTTAATTATTCCATACTTTACTCTGCTTATTTCAGCTTTTACTTTGCCTATTACCTGCTTTATTACGTCTGCTTTATATCTTTATGAAGCTATTTCAAACAAATTAAAAACAATTGAATTACAAAAATGTTTTCTTTCAAGATCATTTAAAAAATTATATTACACTTTATGCCTGATTTTTTACAGACATCCGCAAGCGCGCGGCCTGTTCTCTGGAAAAAATCATCAGACAGCTTATCTTCCAATTTATATTTTTTGTAAACCCAGTCAGCATAAAAATAATTCATTCGGTCTACAATGATAAAGTCAACCTTACCTTCAAGAGCACTTGCCAGAAGTTCAGCCCCCGGAAGAATCGGAGCAATCATAGCGTATGTTTTAATGCCAGATCGGTGTAATTCTTCGAGCGCATTCAGCCTGCCTTTTATGGACGGCGCATCTGGTTCAAATAATTTTCTTATCTCATCGTCTGCCGTGGTGACAGTAAGACCTACTTCAAAATCAATTCCTCTCTTGAAAATATCCATATCGCGAAGAACCAGCGGAGAACGTGTCTGAATTGTCACAGGCCAATTGCTGTCAGTAAGTATCTCCAGGCATTTCCGTGTTAAGCTGTATTTTGCCTCAAGGGGCTGGTACGGATCGCATACACCGCTTATTCATACCCGTGCACATTTTTTCTTTTGTATTTCAACCTGAAGTAAATCAGCCGCGTTGACTTTCACATCGACAAACCGGCCCCATGGTTCCTTATAGCCGCTGAACTTTTTCATAAAACGGGCATAGCAGTAATGACAGGCATGCTGGCATCCTACATAAGGATTGATAACATAATTATATACTTTGGATGCAGAAAGAATGGTTTTAGATTGTATTTCTTTTACATTCATACATTAAATATTCCTGCATTTTCTCTTCTGTGATTGATTTACATCTTTGGCTCTGAACGGCCATTATTCGAGACCCGGAGTGCCGAACCGGTATGCCGGCGATTATCCCGCACATTGACGGATCTGTCATTTTGCCGGCTTGCGCCAGCTTCTCCAGAAATAAATTGCCAGCGTTATAACCGTCAAGGGTATAACAAACCAAATAATCATTCTATCGAATAACAGAAGCGCCTCGTGTGCAGTTGCATTAAGAACTAAATGCGTAATGTAAACAACGTAATATATGACAAAAAGGAAACCTTCCCACCTGTAAATCTGATGTCCTGTAAAAAAAATCGGCAGGCATGCAACAGAGGCAATTATCAGGACTGGCATATCAAAGTGCAGAGCAGCCGGTGCTACCGGAACTCCATCAGCCGCCAGGATGGCTGTTATCCCCATGACTGATAAGATGTTGAATATATTGCTCCCTATAACATTACCTACAGCTATGTCGCTCTCCCCCCGCACACTGGCTATGATCGACGTGGTAATTTCCGGCAAAGATGTTCCAACCGATACTATGGTTAATCCAATGATCAACTCGCTTAAACCCAATGCCTTGGCGAAGGCAACAGCTCCTTCCAGCAGCCATCCCGCCCCGGCTACCAGCATCAACACGCCGATCACTATAAATAAAAGATTGAGAGGCCATTTAGGCTTAAATTTTAACGGTTCCTCACCATATTCCTGCGCATACTCTTTCTTTACTTTTTTTTCCGGATGGCGGCTTTGCCAAATCGCAAATGCCACGTAAGCAATTATACCCGCAAAAAGCAGGAAACCTTCAGGACGGCTGATTCGCCCATCCAATCCGAACACGTACAAGAGTATAGTTATACCAATCATCAAGGGCAC
>JAFGSG010000138.1 GCA_016934735.1 Spirochaetota bacterium
ACCGTCAACCAGAAGTGCAACATAAGGCATTTCAAATCCCCTCATTCTGAACCGCGTGTGCTTATTCATCGAATAAGTAGCTAATCCCGGAACGGATTTTAGCGTATCGCTCAAATCCTTGTCGGCGCGCGCTTCAATATCTTCTGCTGTCACTATCGTAGTAGTGGTCGCATTTTCAATATTAGCGATTCTTTTCTGTTTAACTACGATCTCGCCTATAGTAAAGGGCACGGTTTTCCCCTTATCAGCATTTAATAAGTCTCTCTTCTCAACTGTCTTCTGGATATCTTCAGATTCAGCTCTCGCAGACTGCTCTACTGCCTGCGCTTTAATATTCATTTTAAAAATCAAAAAAATGAATGCAAAACAAAACAACAAATGCAGTAACCTTCTCATAAAATTTTATCTCCTTTAAATATATTTTGAATTATTATGTTTTATAAAGCATAACGCAATAATGCGTCAAAAAATATTTGTACCTTATAACAATAGATTATTTAATATTTTAATTTATTATCCGTTAAATTACAGTGGCGGCTGGCATTGCAGAATTCTTTCCGCATCCTTATCTGTTACTGACCTGCCGTAAATCTCCGAATAAAAATATTTCATTTCTTTTATCATATCCCAGCTTTTAAATAAATTGGGATGAAATATCTTTGCCATATATATCATAAGAAGAACGCTTTCATTGCTCGCATGGTCCCATGCGTAAACACCCATAGGCATTCGATATACTTTTACGTTTTTAACGGCTTTTGTTGATGCAAACTCCGGATTTTTCTTTATTATATCCCAGGAATCATATAGTCCGCTTAAAAGAATAATATCCGGATTCCATGACACCACCTGCTGCGTTGTGGAGTGTGCATGATTATCATTCAGAATCATTGGTAAATAATTGCCGCCGGATACTTCTACATTCCAGTGCATCACACTGCCATTCCCCTGGCTCATTAACATATTATTTTTTAAACCGCCATAGTAAACAGCCGGTTTATTTCTTTTATCAATTTTTGATGTTATAGAGAGAATCTGTTTAACCTTTTTATCAAAATAGTTATTGTATTTATCAGCTCTGGCTTTCGCGTCCGGTCCGAGAAGATCGCCGAATAAACTTACCTGCCTTTTAAAGTTTTCCATGTATTCATCAAGTTTCATCGGCCTTTTTTCGGCTGAGAATGCGCATACTGTTCTCAAGCCCGCTGAACTGTACTGTTCACTTTTTGTCATCCCGGGAGTATAAAGCACAAAATCGATCTTCATTTCCATCATCTGCTCAGGGGTAATTCCTTTATTGTCACGGGCATTACTAATTTCAGGGAAGAACCTGTAAGCCCACGAAGATTGTTTTGACATTATGCTTATAAGATTTCCCTTACCGAGCGTCATTATTTTCTCCGGAGAAACACAATGCATGCAGGCAATCCTTTGGGGATTTACCGGCACTTCAACCTTGTTACCGCACATGTCGGTAATTGTTTTGTAATCGCTTGCATAAAGCAGCGAATCCGACTTAATGAACATGAGTAATAATAATATAAACACAATAATTAAAATTTTCTTATTCATCTTCAAGCTCCTTCTGACATTTAATTTTTAATATACGGGACGCAAAATTGCTTAAATAATTTTACCCATTAGCAGTATTAAATTATAACATGCCTGATAACTACGGATAATTTTATCTAAAAATTATCTCCAAAGTATTTTGCAATCGTTATGTTAAATAACACATAACGCAATTATTTGTCAAGATAAATTAATTTTTTTATACTATTTGATATTTTTTACAAACAAACGGATAAGATCAGCCAAAACAACCGGCATAAACTCTCCACATTTTCCTGACATAAAATATTTTTCTATTCAGTTTTCCAGGGTAAATACAATCGGGAGTCGCACCAGCATTTTTACCGGTTCGCCATTTACTTTACCCGGCCTGAATCGCATCCTCGCGACCACTTTCATGGCAGCATCGTCAAATCCATAACTGCTGCTATCGGAGATCACTTTCGAACTGTTGATCGATCCGTTCTCGTTTACCTGTACCTCAACAATGACGGTATTTCGCGTGATATTTGCGGATCTCGCTGCTTTCGGGAAATAATCGTCCGGATTAAAATCGATTATAGGTATTGGTGCATGGTCGGCAAGATCGGCAAACATGTACCCGTCCGCGTCGGTTCCCGTGCCGGAAAGCTTGTTTATATTCACGTCCGTGTTTTCAGCATCTGTTTTGCCTTCACCAGAGCCCTCTATCCATTCTTCTTTCTGAACCGGCGCTGGGTTCGTATTACCTCCTAACACTATGGATTCGGGCAAATCAATAAAATCAACTTCAACATTTTTATTTGTAATTTCACTCCCGTCATACATAATCTCTTTGCTGGATGCGAAGGCAATTATTGCCGGGAAATAATATATAAAGATAATTACTACATGGAGAATGAACGAACCGGTAAAGCACCGTTTAAAAAGATCCATCTTTTTAAACCGCTGTATTAATTTATTGAATTCAGCATTCATAAATTCGCCTCCGGTTTACCGCTTAACCGATAGAGCTATGCGGGTTACGCCTGCCTGGCGTATCAGCCCCATAGCATACGCTATTTTGCCGTATGAAAGCCTCTCGTCCGCTGAAAGCGTCACCCTCATGTTGGGCCTGTATTTCGCTTCCTGCGTAAGTTTTACAATCATTCTCTCTTCAGTAATTTCACTATCCTCCATTAAAAGCTTGCCGTCTACTGTCAGGGCGATCTGCACGGACTTCTGAATGTTCGGATCGGCGGCATTGACCTTTGGAAGATTGATGTTTACGGATTCCATTTTCAGAAAGTTGGCCGTTACCATGAATATGACCAGAAGCACAAGAAGAACATCTACCATAGGAGTAATATTAATATAACCGATCTCATCGCTTTCAGTATTGGAGAACATAGCCATGTTTTTTACCTCCCTGTTTAATTATTCCTTCGATATTTTACTTTTTGCATGAAGGCTGGCGTTTATTTCTCTTGAAAATATTTCGAGATGCTGGATAATGATCTTTACTTTTTTTGAAAAATAATTGTTTGCCATAACAACGGGTATTGCAATAAAAAGCCCGAACGCGGTTGCGTAAAGCGCCTTGGAAATGCTGCGCATTACAACTTCAGCGCCTGTGCTCCCCAGAGTGCCCAATCCGTAGAATGCTTTAATGACTCCCAGCACCGTACCCAAAAGCCCGATAAAGGGCGCGTTGTTCCCAAGTGTGTTCAGTATTGTAAGACGCTTTTCCAGAATGATCTTTTCTTCTATTATCTTGCCTGTCATTAAATCGGCAAGACCGTGTTCCTCTTCCTCGAGATGATTTATGGAGAATAAAGCGAAGCGCGTATAAGTGTTTTCGTCGGCCTCCTTTACCACTTTCAACGCAGCTTTGATATCGCGCTTTCTTATAAGCTGTATCAATTTTTCTGCAAAATTCGTAACTTTTTTATTGGAATTTCTTTTGACTATCACTGCTCTCTCGATGATTACCGCCAAAGCGAGAATGCCGGCAAAAAAAAGCACTGCAAATACGAATGTTTCACCGTAATCAACCAAAATTAGTTCAGACATAAAGCAGTCCCTCGCATTTTTTTAGGCTATAATATTACCAATTACGCTATGTTGAAAAAAGCATAACGTTTATACTTGTCAATAATTTTAATTATAATAAATAATTATATTGAAAAAAATTTGCATTATTGAAACGTTTGATAAAAAATTAGGATGCATCCGGAATGGATACATCCTAAAAATCAATAGTTTTGAGAATATTCCTGAAATTTATAACCAGCTTTTTTTTGGGGGAGCCGGTTATAAATTCCAACAGGATATTAAAGTTAACGAATCTATTATCTAATCTATGCAAAGCAAATTCAGTCAGCTTTACATGATTATAAGTAATATTCGTTATGTCATTTAAAACATAACGAATATTACTGTCAAACAGTTTTTATTTTTTTTACAACTTTCCTATTAATAAATGAAGTCAATATTAACTTGACAAATTATCAATAATCCACAATTTAACTAATCATGATCAAGAAAAATTTTGATATAGGCTATAAAATCTGGCTTGATAAAGATGGCATGGCATTCGGCTTAGGGCCGTATTATCTTCTCAAAAATATACAGGTCAGCTCATCTCTCAGCAAGGCCGCTTTGGATTTAAGAATGTCTTACCGTCAGGCGTGGGGACTAATAAAGGAATGTGAAACAAAGCTCGGCTTCGACTTAATTGAACGCCAGGCTGGCGGTGCATCAGGAGGATATTCTCTTTTAACCCCTGAAGGCGAAAAATTTCTATTCTGGTTTGAAGGGTTACACGACGAAATAGCTAAAACAATCGAAAAAATATTTCAAAAAAAACTGGAAAAACTTGTTTAAGATACAAAAAAATAATACGTTCAACTGATCCCAATTATATATTACCCATTGTTTCCTTAAAAAGTATAATATTCCTCCTGAAATTTACCTCTTAATGCTCTACAAAAAAACTTATGTCACATCAAAAAATATATTATGCTTTTTTTTAATTTAACCGATTTATATAACAAGAAACCTATTTTTATTTGATTTGGTTCTTAAAATTCAATAATTGAAGGATAAATATGTTTGAATCAAGCAGTACGATGCGGATCAATAATCTGATGGAAAAAGCTCTCGATGTTGAATCGCTGAGAAGAAAGGTAATAGCAAATAACGTTGCCAATGTAGATGTACCTCACTTTAAAAGAAGCGAAGTAAACTTTGAAAGCGAATTGAGAAGGGTGATAACTGAACAGCGAAATCCCGACAATAGACTCCCGGCCATATTAACGAATGAAAGGCATATACCCTTTTATATCCCCAGGGAGATAGAAAGCGTAAAACCACGGATCAATCTTGACTATAACACAACTGCGAGGAACGACGGCAACAATGTTGATATAGAAAAAGAGATCGTTGATTCCGCAAAAAACCAGTTAAGATATAACGCCTACATAACCATGTTGAATAACAGTTATAGAAATCTTAAAAATGTAATGAGACCTGCATAAGGAGATGATATATGGGTATGTTTACTGAATTAAATATAGCATCAACAGGCCTTACTGCTCAAAGGCTCAGGATGGACCTCATAAGCAGCAACCTGACCAATGCGACAACAACGCGTACGCCGGAAGGCGGGCCTTACAGAAGAAAAAGGGCAGTACTTGCTCCGGTAAATGTCCGTCCGTTTTATAAATCCCCTCTTATTCCGGGCAGAATTGAACACGGGTCTGGACAGGGAGTGAGAGTCGTAAAGATTGAAGATGACCAAAAGCCTTTCCGGTTAGTATATGATCCGACCCATCCTGATGCTATCAAGATCGGCGAAAAAAAAGGTTATGTTGAAATGCCTAATGTTAATGTTGTAACCGAAATGGTGGATCTAATATCAGCATCAAGATCTTACGAAGCAAACGTTATGATGATAAACAACACAAAAGCGATGTTCGGCAAAGCGCTTGAATTAGGCAGAGTGTAAAACAGCATATAGCAAGGAGAAGAAGCAACATGAACAAAGAAACAATAGGACAAAAAGAAATAAATGTATCTCATGATCTTTCGGGCAGAATAAACGCAAGAAAAGAAAGGCTGGAACCGCGCGAAGGTCTATATAAAAAATCAATGATAATGCAGCATTTAAAAACAGCATAGGAAAAATTCCAGGAGAATCCGTATGAATACAATCGCAAATACTACTATGGGCACTGTTGTAAAGATGAAAACAACCCACCCGCTTCATTTTACCGGCATAAAAGAAGAACAAAAATTTGAGCGGCCGACTGACGATGTGGCCGGAACATTCGCTGATGCATTAATGAAAGCAGTCGGCGGCGTTAACAACTTAATGGCGGAATCGGAAGAACTCAATCAAAAAATGATACACGAACCTGAGTCAGTCGACATACACACTGTAATGATAGCAGCTCAGAAAGCGGAGATTGCTTTAAATTTCACGAAAGCGGTAAGAGACGAAGCAATAAGGTCGTACAGAGACTTAATGAATTTAAGGTAAAAAAATTATGATCGGATTTGACTATTTTAAATTTTTAATGAAATATTCAAAACAGCTTTTTTTTTACATAACTAAAATTTTACTTTACAAATTTTTTTTATTGTGTGAA
>JAFGSG010000139.1 GCA_016934735.1 Spirochaetota bacterium
AATTTTCCAAGTTGAAGCTGCTTAATTTTTTCCTGCGGCAAAGTTTCCAAATAAGCATTCCAGTATTCCATATATAATTACCTCCTGAATTTTATTATCAGTAAATATATGTAATATCACTTAATAATTAAAACTTATACTCAGAAAATCATTAGAGTTGTTTCATAACTCATTTTTTACTGGGTACGGCAGCATTTATATTGCCTCCCCAACCGCAGGCGGGGAGGCAATATAAATGCTGCCTCCAAGTTAAGAAACAAATCTATTATTCTTCTGCGAATAGTCCGGATTTGATTTGGAAAATTATAATTTCATTCAATGAAATAAATGTTCACTTGGTGACTAGGATACAGAACAGGCATGAAAAGTCAACTAAAAAACTTATCATGTCAGGATGAAACAATTCAGAAGTCTTATCGTCTGTTAAAAATAATATAATCGATAACCGGGGCTTTTTTTATCAGATGATATGCAGCATAAGAAGCAGAACATAATGCCCCGAGCATATAGCTGATTCCGGGGACAGTCAGATCTAAAACAATAAAGATATATGTAAATATTATGTTTCCGGTAAAATATAATACAGTTGAAATAAGCGCTTCGGTTCTCAGTTCAAGATACAATAGAAAAATCTGAAGCGTAAGCGACAGCACATGAAAGAATACAGCTATCAGAAGAACATTAAGTATAGTAGTATTAATTAATTCATATCCCATGAATGCGAGAAACTCCTTCAGATTTAGCGATAATCCAATCGTCCAGACAACCTGAAAAAGAATTAGCTGGCTTGTGCCTCTTCTTAAACTTTTTATCATCCTTTTCTTATTCTGCCGGATATCGGCTAGGGTATCCCCCAAGATATTTTTTATAAATTTAGTATAATCTTTGTGAAAACCGGGTTCTGACACTACAAGAAAATATATCAGCGCAGGTATCATTGTAAGAAATGCCAGAAAAACCGGCAGATCATATTCAGCATAATAATAATAGAGAGTGTTCCTGATATTTGTACCATAAGCAAACCAGTAAATAATTTTATCCGACCAAATTCCAAGGTTAAAAAACATTCCAATAAAAAATAAATACTTATAGTCTTTAAAGTAGGAAAAAAATTCATTATTGATTTTAAAATTTTTTACCGGATACGACTTCTGCGCAACAATTACAAGCAGGAGAACGATTACAAACTGTCCGAGAGCGTATCCGAAAAGCGCGCCTGCAACGCCGTATAATCTTCCGAGATAATAAACACCGGCAATGCTTATTAATACTCCGAAAAGATACGAAAAGAAAATCCTGTTATATGCTTTCAGCAGGGCTATATAAATCAGCATAAGCCAGATTAAATTTAAAACAACAAACAGAAAACATAATGAAAATTTATATAAAGCTGAATAACTGAGCATGGAGAAATCATTAAACCAGATAAAAATTACGGACAGGATTACAGATAAGGCGCAAACAATATAAAAGACTGAAACAAGAGCTGCCGGAATAGCTTCGTCATTCTCTATGTACATCATGTCAGCGATGTATCTGGAAAATATATAGTGGATACCGCCGAAAATGATCAAAGAAAACGCGTACAGATAAACGATTGTAACAGTAAAGATAACAGGATTCTCTGAAATAGCGTTATATGCATATTTCTGGATAAAATACATTGAGAGCACAGACAGTATCCATGGACCTGCAACTATTACAGTGCCCAGGAAAAGCACTTTAAGAATTGAGCTGAGTGTGCCCTTCCTGAGAATTTTATAAAGTTCAAAACCTATACCGGCCATCAATGCTCCTGCTTTTTTATCAAATAATTTGTTTTCTATAGTACTGTTTGTTTGTATCTTTCCGGCCTTCAGCCCCTAAATCTCCCGGAGTGGGACTTAAAGGCCTTAAAACAGAAAATCTGACTTTATACACAAACCTATAAGTCCCACTCCGGGGGATTTAGGGCGCTGTTAAAAACAGTACATTATGCTTTCTGTCCATAACAATAGCGAACGGAAACCTGTTAATCAGGGAGTAATGAAGTTTCAAAGCTTTATGCTTATCTTCAGTTTTCTCCTGCTGATGCTATATACTTATTATAAAGATTGTTATAATTCTCTATTAGATCTTTCTTGTTATAAAATTTTAATGCTTTGTCCTTATTCTTTTTTATCAGTTTGTTTCTATAATTTTCATCATTATATAATTTAATAATCCCGGACGCTATTTTTGCAGAATCCTTCGGATCAGCCAGCAGATCTTCCTCATAGTCGAGCATTTCCGGAACATTTCCTACTCGTGTCGATATAACAGGTATTCCTGCAAGATATGCTTCGATGATAACAAGCGGCTGGGCCTCCCTGATGCTTGAAAGCACAAGAACATCGATGAAAGAATAGTATTTACGCACATCCGCCTTGCCTGTAAATTCAACCTTGTCTTCAAGCTTAAAATTCTCAACAAGCAGCCTGCATTCGTCATCATAGGCTTCATCCTCGTCCTGAGGCCCGATGATATAAAATTTGACCTTCTCAATGCTTTCAGCCGCGATCTTAGCTGCAATTATAAAAGCTTTTACATCTTTAATGGGAACAACGCGTCCGACAAATCCTACAGAATATTCTTCCCGTGATTCATTCTTTAAACCGAGAAAGCGTTCAACCTCAACTCCGTTGGGTATAACAAGTGTTTTCTCCCGTCTGGCTCCCTGTGATATCTGGATGTTCCTGTTATGCTCAAAAAGAGATATTGTCAGATCAGCATAATCATAAGTCATTTTACTGAGATCGTTAAATATATTGATCCACAGATCCCGCTGATAACCCTTGACCCATTTAGCGCGTTTAATGTCGATCTCTCTTTCTTTGTTGTACAGACCGTGTTCAGTAAGGATGACAGGTTTGTTATACATTATTTTTGCAATTGCAGAAACAAGCCCGGCATATCCTGTGGAAATTGTATGATAAAGATCAGCCCGCGGAATGTCCCATGTAAGTATCTTTAATATATACTCGTGCGACGACATCCATGCCCAGAAGTAATCGGAAAAAGGATACAGCGGGTTGTGCAGGCTCCCGAACCCGCATGTCATATCCCATGCCTCAAGCGTGGAAACAATATCGTTAAAAAAAAATTTATTTGTCTGCATTATTTTAATAACGGAAGCAAGCCCTGAAAATTCCTTATGCTTCATCATTTCTAAGTGCAGTTCTTTTATCTTAACGAAAAAACCTTTATCTATCTTTCTCTTTCTGCCTTGCTGTTTTGCTGTGAGAATCCGGTTGTCAATCGCGGTTACATTATCAGGAAATTTGTATTTAATTTCATTGTCTTCATCAGCTGTGATCGCCAGTACAATAAAGTTAAAATTTACAAGCCCGGAAATCATATCCTGTATCCATGATGAAACGCCTCCGGTTATATACGGATATGACCCTTCTGCAATAAGACATATTGTTTTTTTCGCGGGATCCGGTTTGTTTATATATTCAAGAGCCATTGATAAATTATTAAATTGGATATTTCGTCTAATTCAATCGCATTCTTTGATGCTAGATTAGCAAGCGTTGACACATTCTGATAATCGCCTGTATTATAATAGCATTCGGCCAGTTTCAGAAGTAAAAACCTGTCCTTCTGATTCTTTGAAAAAAGATAAGTGAATATATTAATTGCATTCTTGTTATAACGCATTAACATATAACTTTCACCCAATTTTGTTAATATACGTTTATTATTTCTTTTTAATCCATGCGCAGTCTTAAGCGAAGATACCGCCTCCTTCAGATAAAAGAGCTGTATTAAGTGCTGGCCCTCAAGAAGTCCGGCAAACTCAAAATATATTAAGCCCAATAAATAGTATAAAAAATATTTTTTAGCGTATTTTTTATTATTTTTACGTTCTTTCTGTTTTTCAACTCCGTTGCCTGTTCCGTCTGCAATGATTATATTTTCTATATCAGTTTTTCCGTTCCCGGGAATATTGTCCGGATTCTCATAACCTTTAATTCTGTTTTTAATACGCTGTATTTTTTCTATAAATGCGTTTTCAATAGTATTTAAACCTTCAGCTGCATATAAGGCAATTTCCGGATTTGGATCTTTAATTAAATTTCTTAGTATAGACACTGAATGCGGATTCGGATTGTTTGTGAGTTTCTGCTGGGATAAAAGGCGGGTGATCTGATCAATATCCTGCGCTTCATCGGCAAGAGGGCGCAAGGAAGTTGCCATTTCAATATAAAATTCTATGCCGGACAATCCTTTGGAGAATGCCATGCGCAGCCCTCTTTGTGTAACAGGTATATATTGATCCGACTGTTCATTTTTGCGGAAAAAATCAAACGGATCTTCGTGCATAAAAATATTATTGTTTTCCGCATGCTGTTCCGCTGCATCAGGCTTTTCCGCACGGATTTGCAGAATATTCTCAGCAATTGCATACGAATCGAATATTTTACTGCGTAGGTTCATATAAAGTTACCTTAATGAAAAGCTTAACTCGCGTTTCATGACCTGCCTGCCTTTAATAAATATAAATATCCTGTCGGAATAAAAAGGAATTTTATATCTTCTGCATCTCGAGCAGGTTCTCAGCCAGCATCAGCAGGTCTTCTTCGGATTTAAGGTTAGGGCGCATGCTGCTGTATCCCAGCATAATTTCAGGATGCACAATATCTTCGCCTATTTTAAAATCATCAGCATTTATCTTTTCAATAAAGGACAGGCACAGCATAGCTGCGCCGTCGAAATCAACATTCGGCAGAAGAAGTAAAAACTGAAATTTGCCCTTGTACTGGAACAGCATTGCATCTTTCTTTGATCCAAGCCTGACGATCTGAACCACGTCGTGCATCAGTTTCAATATATCGCCGGTAGAATATCTGTCAGTAAGCTCAGCACTGTTTGCTATCTCAACAATAACAACTGAAAGCTTGGTATTATCGGAAAGAGCTTTTGTGAATTCGTCCTTAAGAACACTGAACATCTCATCAATAGCCGGGAGTCCGGTAACTGCGTCAATTTCTCCCTTTCTGCTTATTTCCTCAAACCTTATGGCATTTGCAATTATAGGAGCAACGAGATCAGCCATCATCATTATAAGCTGTTCAGAGTATAGATTGTATTTGACAAAGGGCATTTCCTCAATGTTTATAATTCCCCAGACGCGATTTTCTATATTGATAGGAACAGTTATAAGGTTCATTTTTTTATCAATTTCCAGAAGATTCGCGTGCTTCTGCAGCATCTTAACTGAAAAGATTTCATTATTGCGCGCCACCCATCCTGAAATATTGTCCGAATCCGGCATCTTTAATTCGATTGGCTTTGACTCATCCCAGCCCCGGTATGCCAGAAGACGCAGCACTTTTTCTTCGCGGCTGTATTGCCACAATGAACATTTTCCCGCGCCGGAAAATCTGCTGACTGCATCGAGTATGCTCGGATAAATTTTCCCCATGTCCAGCGAATTCAAAGCAATCATTGTTGAATAAAGAGATATAAGCGAGTTCTGCTGCCCTAAAATCCTGTCCTGATATTCTTCATTCACAAGAGTAACTGCCCTGAGTTCGCGGTCGAGCTTATCTGCTTTAGCAGTTAACTCATCAACTTTATTCTTATGCTTTTTAATAATTATTCCAAGTGTATCGCGGATTTCGCCGAATACAATAGAAAAAATAAAACTCATAAAAATGAACTGCATGGAGGAGTTATATTCTGATTTTAAATAATATTCATCAAGACTTTGAAGAACAAAAAAAATTCCTGAATTATAGTTAATTATAATGTAATTTATTACGATGCTGATAACGGATATAAAAAGAGTGAAAACGCCGGATACCTTGCCGTAAAAACATGAGAAAAAAATTATTACAACGAAATACGGATTATAACCTGAGGCAAAAAAACCGGGGTCCGCACTATAATAAAAATAATTAATTAATGATAAAATTATTACTGCGGTTATTATTTCAGCTGGATAAATTTTTTTAAAAATAATTGAAATCTTAGGAACAACTCGCTTCATTTTATAGTCAGTTTATTTGTAAATTTATTATAGTCGCATTATATTATCGTTCAATTAAAAATTAATATTCAATATAATCTTTTAAAATATATTAAATATTCGTTATTATAATAAAATTGCAGCGGAGGGCTGCCAAAGAAATAATTTATCCAATTAATTCTTGCATTTCTGGGTTTTTAATGTAATAATTTTATTGGATAAGTAAATCCTTTGCCATCGAAAAATATTTTTTAATATACTTATTTATAATGAGAAAAATTATGAAAAACAAAATTTTGCCAGTTCTTTGTCTTCTTTGTTTCCCGTTTTCTTTATTTAACTGCGGCCGGGCAACTACAGGTGAACAGGGCGGCCTTCAGGGTCTGCTAAACAAGGCAAGGAAAAATATTACAACCGCAGAATCACTTTCCGACATAAACCGCAGGAGCGTGCTTCTGAAAACCGCTGAAGCCCAGCTCATTGAAGCAGAAGCAGCAAGCCAAAAACAAAAAATAATGGAAGATGAAACCGCTACGGTTTATGCTTACTATTATTTTGTGAGCGGGGACTACAGCAATGCAAAAAAATCTGCCGCACAAAGCATTAACCGGAATGATCCATTTATTGAAATCCTGAACACCCGTATTTCCCTTAAAGAGAAAGGAAAGGAAGCTGCTGCAGATGCAGCCGGCGTTCTTGAACGGATTTTAGCCGGCTCCCCTGAAAACGTAATGGCCAGGTTAACTTTAGGAGACAGCCGGTTTCTGCTCGGCAATTTTCAGGAAGCACAGAAACATTACACAGAAGTACTGAAATTAGGCGAAGCCTTTCAGGTTCAGGCCGCTGACAGGCTTGAAGTCCTTGACCAGATAAGACGCACAGGCATAGACACAAAAAAAGTGCAGAATATCATCCTTTCATTATCAGTGCAAAGAGACGAGGTCGCTGATCTTCTTCAGCGGGTTTACAACGCAGACAAATACATAAAGTTCAGCAAAACAGGCGAAAAAACCTTTACAGATGCTTCAGAGTCTCTTTACGCGGATTCAATCCGCAGGCTGAGAGAAAAGGGATTTTTCACTTATATAAGCGGAGACAAATTCGAGCCATATAAAACAGTAACAAGAGGTGAAACAGCCAAGATAATCGAGGATTTCATTGTTCTAAAAACCGGCAACACGGCACTTCGTACTAAATTTTCAAAGGACACCAAATCTATAATCAGAGGACTTGATGTTAAGGATCCTTATTACAACGCAGTAAGGACTGCGGTAGACGCGAAAGTAATGGATGTTTCACTGGATGGGTCAATAAACCCGCTGGAACCGATAAGCGGGCTGGAGACGATTCATACGTTCAGTAAACTGATCAAATAATATGCCTGATCAGCCGCTAACTGAGTTATATTTTTTCTGTAATTTATTCTGTCAGGAGAATTATTAAAAAAATCGAAGCTAAAGCTAATTAATCATCAATTTTAAGGCAACAGGATGTTGCCGGAAGTCGCTTCATACAGGATGTATGCATAAGCGGCAAAAAAATTGATGATTCATTAACCATTGTAAATAAATTTTAAACAGTTATTTTAATTTAAATATAATTTTATGCTTAAAAGACAGCTGTATTGAATTATTTACATTGATTATCCGGCTTATTGCAATGTTAAAATGAAACGCAGCATCATAATAATGCATAACATCAGATAAATGATATGTTACGCTAAAAAGAAAGACTGTTGCATCGATTGGAAACTGTGTTACATAACATGGATGGCTGATGCAATGATTAGATGATCTAAGACGTTAATTAGATGAGTTGTTACGTTAGTTAGACGAATGCTGCATCAGTTGGATGAACCATTGAAGCAATTAGATGAAGTATTATATGGATTACATGTGTGTTGCAGCAATTGGATTATCTGCTGCATTGATCAGATGGATTGCTGCGATGATTGGAAGAATATTAAATGCAATAAAATCTATATATTAGAGTTGTTGCATAACTCAATATAACATATGAGAAGTCCGGATAAATTCCCTCCCCCGCCTGCGGCGGGGGAGGGAATTTATCATTATTTCTTAGTTTTGCAACAGGTCTATTATGTAAAAAAATATATAACAGAGAAAAAATATGAACAAAACTTCCTCTAAACAAAAATTATTCATTATATTTTTTTCATTCGCTTTAATTATCCCGTTTTATTTGATCAGCGTGCAAGCTCAGAAACAAAATAAACCAGCGAATCAGGTCCGGAAAAAACCTGCCGCTAAAATATCCTACAAAAATTATATATGGATTGAAGGCGAAAACTCGGTAGACACAAATTTCGCAAAGGAAAAAACATATAACTTTTTCTGCAGCGGACGCTTTGCTCTTCAGCTTTCCAAAGACACTGACCCGGCGTCGGATATAGGATATTACGCAACATATGTATTTTACGTACCAGGCACAAAGACTTACGATTTCTGGATGGGATGCACTCCTCCAGGGTCAAAAAACGCGGATAAACCCGGATATGCTTCTCCGGTTGACTGGAAGATAGACAACAGCGATTTTAAAAATGCTTCTTCCGAAAACACGTTTGTTAAGGAATATTACGCAGGAGGCGGATATTACTGGACAAAAATATCAACAGGTACATTAAGCGCAGGAAAGCACACTCTTACTATACGCGTTAACCAGAAACGATCGAGCGGATGGGATTACTATTTCTATATTGACGCAATCGTATTTATCCCGACATATTCTGAATATCTTACTCCTCTTATGAACTTTCCCGAGGTCGCGCCCGGGAATTTCAGCGATAAGAGTAAAAGCCTGACTTTCGCGGATATTGAGTCATATAAAAAAAGGATTAAGGCCAATCCAAATGACCGCGAAGCGGTTTTTACTTCGATTCAGATATACACCTGGCTTTATGATTATGAAAAGTCCATTGATCTGTGCAGGGAATACCTTAAAAGAAATCAAAAGGATATTGAGATAAGGATACTCCTGGCCTCTACACTCGCCTGGGCGGACAGGCTGGATGAAGCCATAAGGGAATATAATAATATTATAGCAATAGATAAAAAAAACATTACAGCCCGCAAGCTTCTGGCAGTGCTTGCAGGCTGGAACAACCGTTACGACGAGGCTATTAAAAATTACAGAGAGATTGTTGAAATTGACCGCATGAATATTGACGCATATATTTCCCTTGCCACCCAGTATTCATGGAAAAACGAACCGGTAAAAGCTTTTGAAATCTTCAGAAAAGCCGAATCCATAGCCCCAAACAACATAGAAGTACTTTATGCCCTTGGTGATAATTATTACTGGACAGACAAAACATATGAAGCAACCCAGCAGTTTAAAAAAATTATTTCAATAGATGAGAAAGAAATCGAAGCTTACAAAAAACTCGCGAGAATATATATTTCCACAGACCGCGGGCTTCAGGCAAAAGAAGTAATGGAAGAAGCTGCCCGCATTGCTTCTATTTATCCCGAACTTTCCGGTTTCTCTCTGGATATTGAAAGCGAAATCAGCCAGGACAGGCTGGCTACAATTGAACAATATAAAATAAATCTGGAAAAAAATCCGGATGATATTGAAAAACGTAAAAATCTAATTGATTCCTATATCTGGAATAAAATGGACGCGGAAGCCGTTAAGGAGTATAACAATCTTTTAAATGTCAAAGTTGTAAAAGGCATTGAGCAAACAGATGAAAAGATCGCGAATCTCGCTCTTGAGTCCGTTAAACAACGTTTAAGTTCGCCAAATATCTTAAAAACAAAAGAGCAGCTCATTATATTAAATAGAAATTACGAAAGAATTGAGTCCCTGATGAATGAAGGGAAAAAGCTTCCTGACGAATACAATGAAAATAAAATTAAAAATGACTTACTGATCACGGAAAGCCTTGCAAAGAAAGTTGATCTGTACGAACAGAATCTCTCTTATTTTAACGATGTAATAAGCTACTATGACAAAGATATTCAGAGCTACCTTACCCGGAAGAACGCGCTTAAATGGAAGTTTGACAGGGACAGAATAATTTTCCAGGCAGCTGAATCGGAAAAGATGTACCCCCAGGATTTCCGCCCTAAAAAAGTTGCAGGCGTAATAGAATATTTATACGGCAGTGTTTCGGACGCGTATACTAAACTCGGCTTTGTACACAAAGCAAACGCGAATAAAGCCTTTCCCCTATACTTGTCTGCTTTATCCGAATTATCAGATTATTCCGCTGCAGTAAAGGCGATCGACGATCTGCAAAAAAATAAAAACCTTAGAGGATATGCGGAAAGCCTTAAAAAAATGCAGGACTATTTAATCGCAATGCAGGCAATCCCCGGCACGAATGTTAAGGCCGGTGATTCTAAAACTATCGCTGCAGAAATAAGCAGGATTTCCGGAAGCTCGGTAAAGCGCCTGGATGAATTGATGAAAGAGGAGAAAGAAAAAATCAGGACTGCAAGAACAACGGTTCAGTATATGTACGAAAAAATGTTCCTGGATAATGAAATAGACAATGTAAATATTTATAATGAAATAGCAAACTACAATTTAAACAGAGGAAATCAGAAAGAAGTACTGGATTATTACAGCAGGATACTCGCTGTTCAGCCGTTGAACGTTGAAATCAATTACAAGCTCGGGGCGCAGAACCAGGCATTAGGATACTGGAAATCTGCAATGCAGAATTTTGAGCTTTGCATAAACAACGACCCGGACAACCAGAATGCGCGGGCAGCGCATTATGAGCTGCAGAAAGAGCATTCGCCCTCACTGAAGAATGAGCTTGCCTATTTTAAAGATAAACAGGTAACACGAATCAACAACGAACTGATCTTTGATTATCCCTTAAATAACTTCTTCTCATTGAATGCAGGGTACGGCTTCAGAAAAATAGATGATAATTTTTCAGCTTCTCAAACAACAAAAGACGGTCAGGAATGGGCAATTGCAAAAGGTACGGCTACACGTCATTCCGGATTAGCAGGTTTGACCTTAAACTTAATTCCATGGAAAACAAACTTATTTTTAAACTTCATAGCTAATACTTATAAGGGCAAAGTCGACTTCGAGATTGATACACTCGATTCCGACATCTCATATACGTCGCTTAATTATTCAGCGAGGATTGATTTTCCTCAGTTTATTAAAGGTTTGCAGTTAAAATTTATTTACGCCCTGGAAGATGAAGCTGAACAGACGCAATCGTTAAAATTAAACTTCAGGGACGCTATCACATCCAAAACTTACAATGGACTTCTCGACCTAACTTTTCAAGATTATAATTTTCCATTAAGTGATAGAATATTCCTTTACGATAGCTACAAGTATAAGAAGTTATCCGACGGCAATACCAGAACGTCCAGCTATAACCAGCTGAGTTTCAGAGTGCTGAAAATCCCATCTTACGGCCTTGACCTTGATATAAGCGGAATAAATTCTTACGAAGCATCAAAATTTATTGAATATACTGATGAACCTGTTGCCAATATTCCATACTGGGCACCGGAAAAAATTCTTACATTCGGCGCAGGTATTGTTTTGAAACAAACAATAGATAATATTTTTAACGGAAAATTATCATATGAATTATCCTTCCAGTACACCAGAGATTCAGTAACGAATCAGGATACAAAATTCAACCAAACAGGATACACGCCCGGGTTTAAGCTTACACACTCATGGGACAAAGTAAGCTATTATGTAAGCTATTTATATTCCCAATCCAAATCATCGGTTGCCAACACCGAAGTGTATAAATCGCAATCAATAGAATTCGGTCTTCAGGGCAGATTCTACACTGTGTACACTCCTGCAGGAACAGGTGGCAGAAGCATTGTAATGGCTTCGGCCAGCACCGGAATGATAACGCCGGACGGCGACGGCAGGGACGACTTTGCTATAATATCGCTGACCAGCTTTGACGAAAAAGGAAGCGCGAGCTGGGAGTTTGAAGTATTCAGCCACACGGGCGAAAAAGTTAAGAGCATCGGAAGCCAGGGCAGCCCTCCGGCCTCCGTCAGATGGGACGGCACGGACAAGGCAAATAATCCATTGCCAGAAGATGTTTATCATTATCAGCTCACTGTTACAAACAGCGCAGGAGATAAAAATTCATCAAAGAGAGAAGCTATTTTTGTTTCACGGAAAGCAAAGGCAATAGCACCTGAATTATCGTACACTTCTTTTTCACCGAACGGAGATAACATAAGAGATTCCATCAGTATTGAATTAAAAGCTACGGACAAGGATAATGTCGCAAGCTGGACACTGCTTGTTATGGACAGGCCGAAAACATATAAACCGGCAAAAGACAAAGAAAGAAAGGCAGTAAGGACAATCAGGGGCTTTGAATTTCTCCCGTATTCAGTTGAATGGGACGGGAAAGACAATAACGGCAAGGTGCTCCCTGATGGGGATTATTATATTAATATTAACGTAAAATACGGCGACGGAAAAGACATCTCTTCTCCTGATGTTAAAGCTGACATAGTCACAAAAGCTCAGATAAAAATAAGCGCCAGCATGGAAAATATCATTCCGGCAAAGACCATGCTGCGCATTAGTCCGGAATCTTCTAATAAAGATCTGTCTTCATGGAAATTATCATTTTACTCGCCTGATGAAAAACTTCTCAAAATAATCCAAGGCAGCGGCAAACTGCCCGAAGTAGTAGCATGGAACGGGACTGACGAGAACAACAATGCAGCAGCATACAACATGCCTGTAACAGCTGTCATGGATATTGCGGACATGGCAGGCAATAAAGGCGTATCCAACAAACTAAATCTGTGGCTCGGATTCCTTGAAGAAAAACAGAAAGACTTTACGCTCATCACGCTGTTCAATCAGGGCATTCTGCATAAGCGAAAGGATGAGGATTTAACCCAGACAGGAAAGGACATTGTAAAGAGACTTATTGCACAATTTCAGAAGCACAAAAATTCAAAAAAAATACGCGTCGTCGGACATACCTCTTCGGACGGTTCTTCAGAATCCAATCTGGAGCTTTCAAGAAACCGTGCGAGAAATTTAGGCCAGATGATTAAAGACGGACTTAAGCTTGAAACCGGAGTAATTAATATTAACGGCATGGGCAAATCAATGCCGTCCGAATTAAACGACAAAAAATGGGATGACAGATATGAAATTGAAATATATTAAACCCACTCTGCCGCTTTGCGGCATTTCTGAGAATCCGGCAGCCCGCAGACCGGAAAGAGGCCTCGGAAAAGTACTGACAATCTTTTATTTAATATTATTTCACTTCATATTCATGTTATCTTCCCTCACGGCCGCGGAGTACGGCAAAACAATTCTGGCGCTGTATAAAACATCCGACGGATTTTCCGAAAGTAATAATCCCATAAAATCGTACCTGGATACGGAAATTAAAAAATTCGGGCTTAAGATTGAATACCGCAGTTTTGAAAGTGGAATGCCGTCTAAAGACTCTTTAAATGATATTCGCGCTGTCATCAGCTGGTACAATGGCGGAGTTGTCCAGGATAAAAAAACAGGGCTTGATTACATCGAATTTTTAAAAAGCGCCATTGATTCTGAATGCAAACTAATTATAATAAATTCTTTTGGAGCTTACGGTTACAAAGAAGGCGGGAGTGAAAAGTGGGACCTTATAAATGATATTAATTCCATTTATAAAAAAATGGGATTCTATTTTAAAGGATACTGGACTAATGATGCATCCAAACTTCGCATTGCAGGCAAAGAAAGCTATATAGTTGAAAAAGAGGCCGGACAAGACGTTAAAATATCAAAGCATTATCAGCAGATTATCCCTTTGAGAAAAGATGTTGAAACATATCTTACTGTAAAAAGAACAGATAATGTCCCCGGACTGGGAGACGGCAATTCATCCGTGATACTTACTTCAAAGAACGGCGGTTTCGCGCTTGAAAGCTATGTAATGTCCGGAAGCAGGCTGATGCTTAACGTGCCGGAATTTGTACGCAAAGCCCTTTTCTTTGACGATGGCATCCAGGATGTATGCGTTATTCCGGGAAATATAAAAAACAAAAGTTTTGTTGTTAACGATTTAAATTATGCGTTTAAATATGCAAAGATAAAAAATACTTTTATTGATCCTGAAAATTTAACTTCAATGATTGCCGAAGATCTGTTTCCCTTTAATGTGATTATAATTGCAGCAGATTCTTTAGAGAATATACCTTTTAATCCCTTGAGAGAATATGTAAATAAAGGCGGGAGGCTTATATTCGCAAAATCTGCAGATCTTACAAATCAATTTAAAGAACTAATAGGAGTAAAAAAATACGGTAATGTCGGCACATTTACAGAAGGCTTTTCATTTAACCCTGATTTTTTCATAAACCACGTACCTGTTAAAGCTGAAGGGATTGCGGTAGCTGTACGAAAAGCATTGCTTTCAAACTGCAAAGTGCTTGCGTCAGTGCTCGATAAAGACGAAAGAAAAAACTATCCCGTACTATGGGAGAAAACCTTCGGTAAAGGGAAGATACTTTACTGGAACACGGATCTATTGCTGAATAACGACAAGGGATTCCGGGGAACCATTGTGCAAAGCATACATTATATTTACAGCGGCTTTATTACCGGAACAGCAAATATCGGCATGATGATGATTGACGACCTGCCGGCTCCGCTCTGGAATATGAATTATCGGAAATATAGAATTGAATATTACAATAATCAGTTAAAAACCGAATCCGACAAGGCAACACAGAAAAAGCTGAAAACAATTATTGGAAACCTTCAAAACTATTCCAGTATAACGGATACTAATTTCATTGATGACTTATGGATTAAAGATATTGAATCCTTTGAAAAAACATTAGGCTTTAAATATTCAACCTATCTGATTTTTAACTATAACAATAAAACTGTATTGAGTAATAATAAAGATACATTTCCAATTCATGATTTTTATTTAGCTGAAAATAATATACCGGTAAAAATGGGATCCAGAATATTACGAAACGGATGGGAATTAGGATTTCACGGATATAATCATCAGTCTTTGACCGTAACAAAACCCGAACACTATGCTTCGCTTCCATGGACCGACAGGAACACAATGATAAACGCTCTCTATGCAGCTAAAAAAGAATGGATAGCGATATTCGGCGAAGCCAGTCTGCCTTTCTCATATGTCGCTCCTCATAACATAATCGACAATGCAGGGCTTTCCGCATTAGCAGAAGTATTTCCATCTATTCAGGTAATTTCAACATTGTATGTCAGCGATCAGGGAGAAATTGAACAGGAATTTGAATGGACAAAAGACAGAAGATTTTTCCAGATCCCCCGGATCAGTTCCGGTTATATAATAAAGCCTTCTAATAAATATTTTATTTATGATACAATACATAATTTCGGAGTTGTAAGCCACTTTGTTCATCCTGATGATGTTTTTGACGAGCATCGTTCTTCAGGCTACGCTGGCTGGAACGCAATGAAAGCTTCCTTTGTTGCTGATTTTTCCGAAATAAAAAAATACTATCCCGCGCTCAGATGGATGACATCAAAGGACGCTTTCGATGAATTCCGGTTTTACAATTCAGCGAACATCAGTGTAAAAGAATCAGGAAAAACTATAATTGTCGAATCATCCGACGGGTCTGAACGTTATTTATATTTCAGGCTGCGCTTAAACAAAGGGCAGAAAATCAAGTCTGTTCAGAACTGTCAGATAGTAAATGCTGATAAAAAAAGCGGAGACGTAATTCTAAAGACAACAGAGTATTTATCTAAGATCGTGCTGAACTAAAATTTCTCTAATTCCATAAATTGTTATTGATTTTTTATTTATTCTTATCACTATGAACGACCCTCGGCTATTTCCAATATACGGGTCAAGGGAAATAATTTATGGAACTTGAAGAAATTATCAAATCAGATAAGGACAGATTATTTGTTCTCGATAATGAGTGCTTTATAATCTTTACAGCTGATGATCTCACAGATGAAAAACCTTTTATCAGGATAGGCAACTGGATAGACCTTCCGCCGGAAAGCATACCGCTTATAGAAAATATAATTGTCACTGATTCCATAACCGGCAATCCGGCACACGAACAATTCAACATTGACCCTGAATTTCTTTCTACCAACCGATACATCGGCAGCAGACAGGTTATACAGAATTTTCTGGATTTTCAGAAAAATTTCGGGCTCGACTTAAACAATGTATCAGTAGTCGATGTCGAAAAAGACCTCCCGTATCTTTCAAAAGAACAGTCAATTTCCAGCAAGGATTCATTCCTGGGAATTTTTTATACTAACGGAAACTTCAGGGTCATATACAAAGATAACACACTTTTTGATCTAAAGGAATATGAAAACAAATCATCCGCAAGCATTAAAGAGCACGACTTTGTATCTAACACATACAAAGATTCTATTAAATATTCAGGATCAGGTATTCTGATTTTTGAAAACTTTCTTCTTCTTTATAAAAACAGATATTTTACAACTTACCAGTTTCCAAAAGAATATCTGAAAGATTTTAAAAAATTAAACATAGACCCTGCAAAAATAAGGGAATTGATCCTGCCGTCTTCCAATCTCACAGACATTAGCGGATTTTTAAAGTGGTGCAACTCAAGGAAAAGCCTTTTAAAAATATTTTCCAACGCAAAAAACGCGCTTTTACCTATGCAAAAACTATTTCCCGATCTTTTATTAAAGCTGGAAGATTTCCATGGCCATTTATTCAACACAGGCGACGGGCTTACTTTGCAGAATTACCCGGGATCAATTAATGAAAAATTAATATTCAGAAACACCGCACCTTCTTTTAAAAATCTTGAAATGGCATACTTAAAAGAATATGCCGGAATACGGGAAATCCTGAAAGAAAAACTCGACTGCGTAATTGTACCTTTTACCATATATGAACAGGCATCAGTATTTTTTAATTCCACATACGCTCCTGTAATATGCGTTAATGACGGCAATAAAAATATCTCAAAACTCAAGGGAAGAAATATAATAATATTAAGCCAAAATGTTAAATACGAATTCTACAAATTCGAAGAAGATACATTGATTGAAAACGCTGTAAAACTTCTTTCAGGAAATGAAATAAGCGAATGCATAAACGCAAAGGATACAGAAGGAATCAAAAATATTTTATTTAATAATTTTCATTTAAAAGAAAATCTCGAATTCAATGACATAAAAAATTTTTTAAACATTACATCTATTTTACGAATTGTTTTAAACTCAACAAAAGACAGAAAATTTTCATCTGAAATACAAAAAATCCTTCAGAAAGCTTATTCTTTATTTGATAAAGAAGAAATTATTAAAAAAGAAGCTGATTCAATTAAAATATCCCTGTATTTTTATGATTATTCCGTGTACGAATTTTTTGAAAACTCCGGAAAAAATTATCTGTCTGATACTGAAAGCACAGATTTGCTGCTTGAAAGAATTCAAAGCGACAGGATCAGGTTCAGGGAACTGCTGGATCTGTATAAAACAACCCATAGTAGAACAAAAAAAGATTTTGCTTTTCTTAACAAGGAAATCAGAAGAAGGAAGACAATTTATAACGCTGAAGAAATATTTATAAATCAGAAAGAATTAAGAAAAAGCCTTTTAAAATTAAGGTTAATGAAATTAAAGAAGGTCTTTTGGTTCTTTTTAATTATTTTAATCTTAGCTATACTTTCATTTGTCTCAGTGAAAAGCTTTCATTATTATACGGCTTACAGGGAAAAAGCGAAAATTGAAAGAGAAAAACAGGAAAAAGCAGAGTCTGAAAAAATATTAGCGGAAAAAGAAAAGACAGAAAAAATAGAACTTATAGAAAAATATAATATACGGGTCTCGGATCATGATATTTATATTTATGCGAATAAAGTAGCCAAAAAAAACGGCTATAGAGAGATTGAATATAAAGATTTAAAAGGTAAAAACCCGAACTGGATATTCCCTGGTAATATTTTTTATCTAATGGATGAGGAAAAAATATTAGTTAAAAAAGGAGACACTCTCTGGGATATTTCGGATAAAAAACTTATGGCAATACAGGTTGAATTTTATAAACTTATTGATTCTATAGAAGAAACCGGTTCAAAAGCAGAAAAGCTTAATCTGCTTAATAAAGCGCAGAATTTTGCTTTTTCAAAAAAACATTTCAGTAAACTCGAAGAGATCAGAAAAGAACTTAATAAATAAACTACCCCGTAGCAAGCCCCCGGTGCTATCGCACCGGCTGCCGCATTTGGTGTCAGCGGGGTACAAATCAAATGATTTATTACATTGGATCTAAAAGACAAAATTAACTATTATATTGAGCCGGTCGAGGTTGAAATTTACCTTAAGAAGTCCGGCATTGTCAGGACAATCATCAAAGATATGTATATTGACCTTATAGATATCAAGCCCTCTAACGAACACAGCCAGAAAATTTTCGATTATTTCATTAATAGAAATGAGCCAATAGACCTGATGGAAATTATGAATGCTTTTCCTCAGTACATGCCTATTATTTTTGAATCATACTATCATAGAATGCCGCTTTATGAAAAAGTCAGTATGCACTATAAAGAAGCCCTTGCAGGAAGCACCGATTCTTTAAGATTATCCCTGTACTTTACAGAACTTTTAATAAAATATGAACCTACTGTGGCGTCTGCCACCTATCTGGGCGATTACCAGACTTACAACCTGAACTATTTAATAAGAAAACTAAATCAGGATGGACAAAAATTTTTACTGGAAGATACTACAACAAGATATCTGATTAAGAGGCGGAACACAGCATTTGAGAACAGGCCGAAAGACAGGGAATTTGACAAGCTGGTAGAACTCTGGGAATATAACGTGAAAAAAGGAAAGACGATATAAAACCTGACGGGGAGGCATAGCGTTTATCAATAGCATTACATGTTGAACAGGCATCCTGCAATACGCCCGTAAAAATTTTATAAGCTCTTGCTTTTATACATCAAACGTCTCTCTTTCCATTGCAGCATATATTTCCAGGTCAAATCCTTTTTCCTTCATCTTCTTTCTGTAATGATCTACTATAAAATCGAGCTGATTATCAGAGCGCTGGGGATCATGATGAAAGAAAAACAGCTTTTTAATGCCGGCATTTATGGCAAGGTTAACGCAGTCATGAGTTGTGCTGTGGCCCCATCCTTTATGACTGTTATACTCCGAAGGAATATACTGGGCATCTGTTACCAGAGTGTCCGCGCCTTTTATAAACTGAGTTAGCCTTTTATTCATATCTCTCGCTATATCATTTATATCGCTGTCATCATCATCATAAACATTATAATAAGGTTCATTATCCCCTAAATAAATAAATATAGTATCTTTATAAAAAATCTTATATCCAAGACAGGTAACAGGATGATTAAGCATAGTTGTCTCAATTTTAAAATTTCCCAATGTGAATGATTCTTCTTTAAGTTCTTTAAACTGTATATCAGCCTGAAGTTCCTCAGTCCTTACAGGGAAGTAAGAATATGTCATCTGTCCCCTGATTATTTCTTCCAGAGTTTTTTCAAATGTGCCGGGCCCATAGATAGTAATTTTATTACCGGGTATAAAAACAGGAGTAAAGAAAGGAAAACCGCTTATATGATCCCAATGAGGGTGTGAAATAAATATATGAATATCGTGTTTCTGTCCAAGATTAAGAGAATCCGACAATACCCTTATTCCTGTACCCGCGTCGAATACAATCCAGTCCCCATCTTCCGATTTAATCTCAAGGCAGGCTGTATTTCCGCCGTACCTCATCGTTACGGGGCCGGGAACAGGTATTGAACCTCTTGTTCCGTAAAATGTCAATTTTAATCCGGCCATTTTTATTTCAGGAAAAGCTTGGCTTTTTCAATCTCCTCGTTTATTGTCGATAAAGCAGAAAAAACTTTCTCTTCGTTTATCTGAAGGGCGTTCCATACCTCTTCGCTTACAGGCTCTACTTTATGATTGCCGCTGAAGCCGATCTGCAGGATCTTTACGAATGTGTCAGCCACGCATACAATCATCGACATTATTGCCGCGCTTCCGGCAGTAGCAGGAGTATGGTGTTTTCCGACAGCAAAAAGAAGAGGCGCTTCGAAGTTCCATTTTTTCCCGATTGCGATCCCGATTTCTTCATGCGAAAGCTTTAATACCTGCTTTTCAATATCAATAATCGGAATCTTTTTTTCAGAAGAAATTTCAAGTATCTGATTCATTTCTTCCGTAAAAAAATTATTGATCAGCACCTTCCCGATATCATGAATAAGTCCCGCAATAAAGTATTCCTCCAGAAACTTCGGATCAACTCCGAGTTCTTTCGCGATCATCTTTGAGGCAACCGCAACTCCGAGTGAATGTTGCCAGAAATCATTTGCGCTGAGCTTGGTTTTCTCCTTGATGCGAACATTGCCGGCAAAAGATGATGACAGGGCGACATTCTTTACAGTATTAATCCCAAGCATTACTATTGTCTGTTTAAGTGATTTCACTTTTTGCGGCAGGCCGAAATAAGCGGAATTAACCATCTTTATTACTTTCGCGGTTAAAACAGGATCAAGCTGAATAACATCGGTCAAATCCTGGGCCGACGATTTTCTGTCGTTTGCCACCTGAATTATTTTATGTGTTAAAGGAGAAAGAGTCGGCATTTTGTCAATAGAATCTTTGACCTTTTTGATTACCTGTTCCATTAGACCTGTTTTTATATCTGAGCAGCTATGTTTTTCGATAAATAACTGAATTCTCTTTTATAATAAAATTATACAAGCAAGCCAATTTTTATAAAGCTCTTAATAAAAAAACCAGTAAATAATATCCATGCCGATTAATATCCAGAAAAAAAAAGTATAAAAAATCATTAATATTAACAAAGATTTTTTAATTTTTGTTTTAATGAAAAACCTCTTTATTTAGATTAATAATTCCTCAAGTTTATTAAATCAGCTGAATATTACGTACCGATAATTCCTTTGTCGGTATCAAGCAGCTTTTTAAAGTCAACATTTTTTCAACTCAATCACAATAATACCGCATTTTGCTCTTCTATTTTTGGCTTATCCTTGGGATAACAACAATGTCAACCCTGCGGTTCAATGCTTTGTTTTCCGGCGTATCGTTTGATACGATCGGCCTGTACTCGCCGTACCCCGCAGCTGCGAACCTGACAGGATCAAGCTTTGTATTTTTAAGAAGATAATTCAGAACAGCAAGAGCCCGCTCTGATGACAACTGCCAGTTGTCGCGGAACCTTCTTGTACTTATCGGGACATTATCCGTATGCCCTTCCACCATTATTGTATTTTCGGGATAATTGGAAAGAATTACAGCTATTTTATCAAGAGCGTTCAGAACTCCTTTTTTAAGTTCCGATTGGCCGGAATCAAATGAAATTTTATCGTCAATATTTATTATTAATTTTTCATGAAGTCTTTTCAGTCTGATCTCGCCTTTTTTTATCTCTTCTTCAAGCTGTTTTTCAAGTTCGCCGGCCTGCGAAGACATGCGGTCCAGTTCCTGCTTTTGAGACTCGCTTAATTTTTTAATTTCGGACAGTTCGTCAGCCATATTTGCCAATCTTGCCTGCATCTCCGAAATCTTCTTTTCGTATCCGGCTTTTTGTTTAGCAAGCTCTGTGATTTTCAATTCGCGCTCTTTCTGCAATTCGGCGCGCAGTCTTTCATTCTCTTCATTGCATTTCTTCTGCAATGCTCTGTTCTCTTCTACCAGCTGTTTTTCTCTGTCGCTGCCTTTCTTTTGCAGAATATCCCTCACGTTTTCCAGTTCTTTAATCCTTGCCCGGCATGCTTTGGAGTCATCCTCTCTTCCTTTTTCCAAAAGAGAAATTTTACCGTTCAGTGCATCAATATCCTTTTCTAATTCCTTTACACGGGCCTCCATATTCGCGCGCTCATTTATTAACTGCCTTTTAAGTGTCTTTACTTCCAGTTCCGCAGCCACTTTTTCATTGTATACTGCATTATACTCGCTATTCGTATAAAAAAGAGCTGCATTCGCACTATCCAGAAAAATAAAATAAAGCGCAACAACCAATATAAGATTTATTAATAATAAATTATTTGTTAATGAAAATTTATTATAGTCTCTCATATTTCTCCCTCATATCCGGACTTATTTAAAATTTCCTTTTTTTCATTCAGTTCCTTTAAGGCTTTCTCGTAAGCTTTTTGATTGTCTTCCAGTTTAATTTTCTGATTATCAAAATACTTTTTATATTCCTCATCCTCTATCATCTTTTTCTCATATTCTTTTTTTCTTCTCATCTGATAAGCTTTTGCTATCAAAGCCTGTTCATATTTCAATTCCGCCACCTTGACAGCAAGTTCGGATTTTTTAATCTCAAGAAGCGCATTTGTCTCATTGCTTTTAGCCGTATAATAATCCAGTTTTGCTTTCAGCTGTGCAATCTTAATGTTGTTTAATTCTCTTTGTGATTTAATTTCCTGAAGTTTGCTATCCCCTGTTGAAGTATATAATTTTTCTCTCTCAAGTAAAACAGCTTTAGCAGCTTCTGCTTCTGCAAGCTCCTTGCGGCTCAATTCAGTTTTCTGCGCCACAATTTCCATATCCTTCTCAACTTTATCCTGATCTTTTTTCTTTAAAATTACATCAGCTTCAATTTTTTCAAGTTTAACCCTTTCTTCCTGCGTCTTTTCTTTCAGGAACACTTCATCAACAGGATCAGGCATTGTTATACATCCGGAAAATAATATCGAAAATGCAATTAAAAGAGATAATTTATTTTTCATGTTTCACATCCTCCCTTTAATATTTTTGTATATGATATATACAACTATTTTATTTCACAGGTCAAGCAAAATCTTCGAGTAAAAATAGCGGATTCGGTTTTTGAAAATCGATAAATAAGCGGTTATTGATAATTTAATATTAGGATAAGGGCGAACACACTGGTTCGCTCATACGGGATTTGTACAGGGGCAGACCTGCGGAGTCCGCCCCTTTCCCCTTTATATGACATGTCTGCCCTTATATGCTGTTGTGAATTACAGCGGTATGTTGCCGTGTTTTTTGGGGGGATTCGTGTCCTCTTTACCGTAAAGCATTTCCAGCGCTTTTATAATGCGCTTACGGCTTTCTCTGGGCTGAATTACATCGTCTATATATCCTCTGCTTGCTGCCTGATATGGATTCGTAAATTTAAGTGAATATTCCCGTTCCTTCTGCTGTCGTAAATTTGCTTTGTCAGCTTCTGCCGCTTCCTTTATCTCTCTTCCAAATACGATTTCCACAGCTCCGCTGGCACCCATAACAGCGATCTCAGCTGTAGGCCAGGCGTAGTTGATATCGCCTCTTAAATGCTTTGAACTCATTACAATATACGCACCGCCATAAGCCTTTCTGAGTATTATGCTAACTTTTGGCACAGTTGCCTCCGCATATGCATAAATAAGCTTGGCTCCATGTTTAATTATTCCGGCGTATTCCTGTTTTGTGCCTGGCATATAACCAGGAACATCGACCAGTGTCACGAGCGGAATATTGAAGCAGTCACAGAACCGGATAAATCTGGCTCCTTTCATGGATGAGGTATAATCAAGCACCCCGGCAATGTGATTAGGCTGATTCGCAATAATACCTGCAGGCTTACCGTTAAAACGTGCAAAACCTACAACAATATTAGTCGCGTAACGGCTGTGAACCTCCATGAAATCACCATTATCTGCAATTGATTCAATGACTTCCTTTACATTATAAGGGTGTTTTGAATTAATTGGGACAATAGACTCAAGTTCAGGACATTCCCTGTCAATTGGATCAGTGCATTCAATAACAGGAGGATATTCTTTATTATTGGACGGAATAAATGAAAGCAGCCGCTTTATAATATCAAGCGCTTCTTTATCGGAATCTGCCGCAAAGTGCGCAACTCCTGATTGTACATTATGTACATGCCAGCCGCCGAGATCTTCATTAGTAACTTTTTCGCTTGTTACTGATCTCACTACCTTAGGCCCGGTTATAAACATGTAACTTGATTCTTTAACCATTATATTAAAGTCGGTTATAGCCGGAGAATAAACTGCACCGCCTGCACATGGGCCGAACATTCCGGAGATCTGCGGTATAACACCCGAAAACATTGTATTCCTGAGAAAAATATCACCATAACCGCAAAGCGAATCAACACCTTCCTGTACCCTTGCTCCTCCGGAATCATTAAGCCCAATTGTTGGTGCGCCCATTTTAGCGGCCATATCCATAACCTTGCATATTTTTTCCGACACTGTCAGCGAAAGCGAACCTCCAAGAATAGTAGAATCATATGCAAACACAAAAACAAGCCTGCCGTCAACAGTACCA